>CAYLSF010000888.1:0-3701 GCA_964385675.1 uncultured Saprospiraceae bacterium | reverse complement strand
ATAAGGGTTTCAGGAAAGCTATATCTTTTTTAGTTTGCCATGCAACAAAGTCATTGTGATTTGTGAATTAGGGCTTTTAAGAGAAATTTTAGAAGTAATATTTTTAATAAACTTTCAGCTTGATTTCTTTAGAAAATGCTGTTTTATACCGAAAATCTAAGTTTACTAAACTTTAAAAGTTTAGTAAACTTCACTTTTTCGTTAATTATTTGCCTTTAGAAAAGTTCTCTTACCCCCCTTAATCGTAGATCAAAAATCATAAATCCTTCAAATAAGAAAAATTAGACGGATGTATGAATTGTGATTTGTGATTTGTGATTTTAGGGATTTTATCCCTAAAAATAAGAAGAAGGCAACTGCCCAAATTCTTTTTTAAATTGGGAAGAAAAATACTTCACATCTTTGAAGCCAACGGATATGGCGATGGCTTTGACGGAGGGATAGGTCTGTTCTTCTAGCATTTTTCTAGCGGTGGCTAATCGAAGCGCTTTGATATATTGATTGGGGGTTTTACCGACGTTTTCTTTGATTAGGCGGTAGAGTTGTCGCTCACTAATATCAAGGGCTTCGGCAATGTCTGCGATGACTAGGTTAACATTCTCTAATTTAGATAAGGTGATTTTTTCTAGTTTTTCTAGCCATGCTGTATCTATAGTCGCTACGGTTGAAGGTGCTGTCGCTGTATCGGGGATTTCGGTTGTTGTCTGCACCGCTCGTCTATTTTCTGCATTTCGGAGTAGGTTTTCAATTCTTGCAAAAAGTTCTTCTTCTATAAAGGGTTTGGTCAAGTAGTCATCTACCCCAATCCGTAATGCTTTGAGTCGGTCTCTCAATTCTACCCGTGCTGTAAGCATGATTACTGGAATATTTTTAAGTTGCTCATCGGATTTTAGGGTTTCTAAAAGTTGAAAACCATCCATGATGGGCATCATGATGTCGGAGATGATTAAAGACGGTTCTTTACCCCCCAGCCCCCTAAAGGGGGAATTATCGGAATTTAGTGTTCCCCCTTTTAGGGGGCTAGGGGGTAAATCCGTCAACCGTTCCAACGCTTCTTTTCCATTTTGAGCGGTAATGACATGGTAGTCATTTTCTAGGAGGGACGCAATAAAGGTGCGGAGATCTGGATTGTCTTCTACAAGTAAGATCGTTGGTTTTTCATTGGTATTGATGGATGAAGAAGGGTTAGCCTGTTGAGCGTTGGGTACAGCAATAGCTGATTCCTTCTTCTGGTCTTGTACTTGGATAATGGTTTCTTTGTTTTGTTCCAGTGACTCGACCTCATCGGAAACAGGAGCAGTAGCTGCTACTTTGGGTAAGGTGATGAAGAAAGTTGTACCTTGATGGAGTTGACTTTCTACGTGAATTTTACCGTTCATGAGTTTGACCAATTCATGTACAAGGGATAGTCCGATACCTGTACCGCCCGAGGCTTTGGCTTCTTTTTGTTGGGTTTGGTAAAAGCGATTAAAAATATGGGGTAGGTCATCGGGATGAATACCTTGCCCTGTATCGGATACTTGAATATGTAGGTCTTGTTCCGCTTCTTGAGCAACTAAGGTGACATTACCGTTTTTAGGGGTAAACTTGATGGCATTGGAAAGTAGGTTGTATAAAATAATTTCCGCTTTCGCTTGGTCTAATTCAACTTGAAGCGATGGTGTACCTTCATACGTAAAATTCAATTGGACGGATTGACTCACGGCTAGGGAATCAAAACTGGCAACTACCCTTTTTAGAAAATTATGCCAACCGACTACAGAGGTTTGGACTTCGAGTTTGCCTGCTTCCAATTTGGTTAAGTCTAAGATTTCATTCACCATTTTTTTAAGGCGTTTGCCATTCCTTTGTGCCATGAGTAGGTTGGTTTGGGTGCGTGACGTGAGTTTATCCTCTTTGAGTGCCGCCTGAATAGGGGCTAGCATAAGGGTCAGCGGTGTCCGCAATTCATGCGATACATTGGCAAAAAAGCGGGACTTCATGGCATCAAGGGTTTGTAATTCTTTGGCTTGTGCTTCTATAGTGATTTTATCTTTTTGAATTTGAGCCGTGCGTTCCTTTACTTTGTTCTCCAACGCTTCTTGTCTTTTCACTAGATCCGCTACTCGCTTTTTACTGTAGCTCCAAATACCGAATCCTATGGATAAAAGCACTAAAACGATAAACCATCCTTGTAAATAAAACGGTCGAAGCACGTCAATTGGAAGTTGTAAAATATCTGCCGAATATCGCCCATCTGCTAGTCGTCCTTTGACTTCTAAGGTATGCTGACCATAGGGCAAGCCACTTATCCGAATAAGATTCGAGACATCTTCTTGCCATTCGTCTTGATAGCCCTTGATGCGATAGGCAAAAAGGTGTTCTTGAGCATTTCGAGTATCGGCTAAGGCCACTTTTATATTAAAAATACCCGCACCAGGTTGTAAAACAATTTTATTATTTTGGCGGAGTTCATTTGTTTTTAATTCAAATTGTTGTGTAGTCGCATTGTATTGCTCGTAATAAATAAGGGTGAGTTGTATATTAGGATTGTCTAAACTTTCATCCTTAAAATCTCGTGGATGAAAACTAACTAACCCCTTAAAACACCCAAAAATAATTTCACCTGTAGAGGCTTGATAGTGTCCATGTTCTCTACAATGTCCCGTCGGCAATCCATCTCGTCGAGTATATACTTTTAGTTGGTTGGTCGCCAATTTTAATTGTACGACACCATAGTTTGTACCCACCCACAAAAAACCATAATCATCTTCATAGACCCCAACACAGGTATTATCCAATAAGCCATCTTTTTTGGTAAATATTCGGTAATGCTTATTGTCCTCTATTTTGATGGTATCGGATAGGGCAAGATGGATGAGTCCCTTTTGAGTTGCTAACCAAAGGGTATTATTTTTTTGTTGGTGAAGGTGATAGATATTATTGGCAGGGATATAAAAGTTGCCTTTACTTTCTTTTGAATATTGTGCAATAATGCCTTTTGAAGATGTCCATAGAAATAAACCTTGATTTGTCGCTATCCAGTATTTATTGGCTGTGACTTGCTGTACATGATGGATAAATGCCCCTTTAAATGCTGTAAAGTTATTTACGGCATATAATTCGTGATAAGGCGTAACCGTAAATTTCGTACTGTCATATATCCATATTCCTTTTTCTGTGCCCAACCAGATATTATTATCTATTCTATTTCGACATTGTATTGTTTTAAATTTATAATCAAACAAATCTTCTATTGAACCCGCTGCATAGGTATTATTTGAGGTGGGAATAAAAATGTTTTTTTTACCCAAAAGCAATGTTTTAGCGTGTTGTAATGTGGTTTTATTGAGCGGTAGCGAATTGACGTTAAAGGGGGGTATAGTGTTTTCATCTTTAATCACTTTGTGTTCCTTATAATCATACACCTTTTCCTTCAAGAACAACCGATTCCCCTTGATTTTATTAACAAATTCATGATCTCCCCCCAAAGCACCATAAAACCGTTTTTCACTAAGTTCTATTTTCTCTAGGTATCCACCACGTGCAATCCAGTTGGTTTGACTAGGGGCATCATAATAAATATTGCGCATACCATATTTAATCGAAGGCGGTGTAACAAATACAAAGGGTTCTAACTCTCCTGTTTCGGTTAATTGGTATAATACGGTGTTATTCCACAGCTCCGTTTTACTCAATAAAAAAAGAATGTTAATAAAAAG
>CAYLSF010000887.1:0-3703 GCA_964385675.1 uncultured Saprospiraceae bacterium | reverse complement strand
TTTTCGTACCATATCGGGATCACCATTTTTATTATAATAAAAGGAACGCTCCTCTATTCCTAACTGCCTCTCTAAATCAAGTTTATTTTTTGACAAAACTTTTATTTTCTTCTGAAAGTTTAATAAAACCTGGTTATCTCGTGAACTACTAGATATATAACTACTCAACCCTTGCCTCTTAACCCCTATTTTTTCAGATTTACAATTATGATGAACATTATATGCATTTATAAGTGACGCTAACTGATTACTTATCTTTTCAACTAGACTACCTATAATTTCATCTGATATTTGATTCTCGTTATATTTCTCTAATAGCCTTAAATTATCTAAAATTTCGGTAGCATCTATCGAGTATTTGTTTCGTATTTTATCTTTATAATTATCCTGTTCCCCAAACTGAAAAAAGCTTGAATCCGTATACCCTACATTCCTCGTGAAAATACTAGAATGAAACATAAAGGGTTTATTTTTATATAACCCATCAACTTGTTGCATTGGTTCAATTAAGTCGATCATCTCGTAAATTTTGGCGAGTTTCTCCTTCGCATAAGCTATAAAAGTTTTTACATCTCTAACTCTATGTTCTTCCAACTAAATCTCCACTAAACCAAGCTCTTCTAGTCTAATTGCCATTGCCTCAATAGATACTTTAAACTGACTTGCTAATGATTCAAGTTTACGAGTATGAAACTGATTCGCTTTAGCTAGGATTCTTGCTAAATCACGTGTTGTTTTTATCCCAGTAATTAGTTGGTCAGCATTAATTCCTGCAAGCCCAAATGCCGTATTGTCATCTAACACAAACGGACTCATACCAAAATTTTGTTCAAAACGAGAAATAACAAGGTTCTTCGGCATTAAAAATAATGCGGCAAATATATCAGCTTCACACTCCTGAATTTCACGCGGACCAGTTTCTCTTAAAGAACCATCAACTGGTCCATCTCTATGAAGCCTTATTTCTTTATGTAGCATCGCATGTCCAAGCTCATGGGCTGCAGTAAAACGCTGAACATATGATTCTAGCTTAGATGATATTTGTACAGAACGACTATTCCGATCAATAAAACCGGCAATATCTCTACCCTTTTTATATTTAGTATATTCACCTAAAAACTCATGTTCTTCATACCTAAAACCTAAATGCTCTAATATAATTTTAGGATCTAAAAGCTGAACAGGATCTATAACGTCTTTATCAGCAACATAATCGTGCCGATTTTTCCAAAGTCTAGCATGCAACTCTTTAACTATTCTCTCAATATCATTATGACTATAATTTTTCTTATTACTGTCTCGCTTACCTACCCGGCTAATTGATCTATTGATAGAAATATTTTCTTTATTTCTTGCTCCAGAAGAAATTGCTGCATATGGGTTCTTTGTTACCCATAAAGCACTATGTGCATCAAAACCACCATCCCCATCTAAGTATGCGTAGGGATTACCAAGTCGTTTCCTACTTTGGCTTATCTTCTTTTGATGTGGGTTGTCGCATAAACTGCTCAACTTCGCATTTAAATTACATAGACTTAGCTGACCTATGAACCTCATAAAATGCTCACTCTTGTGTTCATTAATTACCTATATCTTCAGAAATGTCCGCATAAATTGCAAATATCCCCAATCACTAAAATATACTATATATATTCATTATTTTTAAAACTTCCTGCCACTTAATTTTACGCATCAAAGGAGTTTTTCTCATTTCTAGGTAAATTAAAATTATATGGACAAAATTTGACCAGTCAAGACTATTATGGCTGCAACGCAAAGTAATCAGAGAAAAGATTCAGACGTAGTAAACAATTGCATTTAAGTTCAAATTTAGAAAACCAAAATTACTCAAATACACGTTAATATATAGCTACAGGCACAGATCAGATTGGTAGAAAATGATTTCTAAATTTGCAAAATTTAAATTCATTATTCCATTTGCACTACTTTCATGGATAATCGTGACATATTCAGTTGCATTTATTAGCAGCTATACACATAAGTTATATGATACGCCACATTTCGAAAGAAGTTCTCATGGAGATATTTACAACCAAAGTAAAGATTACCTGGAGTTTAAAATAACTGAAGTTAGCGATGGTAATTTCTATGGAACTGTCAGTCTATGGATTCGTAATATAAATACGAAACTATTGTACTCTAAATCAAATAGCATAAACGTACTTATTACGGGAAATAGCGATGGAAAGATCTTTCCTATCCCAACATGGATAAACTTCGATAAGAAAGGAAAAGTAGGGGATAATATTCTTCTTCAGACAAGTAGCCCTGTAGAAATTAACACCACGGGTTTAAGTAAATTTTTCCCGTTTGAAAAATATCAAATAGATATCATTCCAAAAATTCAATTTGTGTTTAACAATGTAAATGATGCAATTGAATTAACACCTGATTCAACATCAACCTTTATAAAGATTGATTATTCCTTCTCAGTAACTAATGCAAGTTCAAGCCAGTCTGTAGATAAACAGTCTTACTTTATAATTGAAAGACAGATGTGGTACAAATTCATCGTGCTATTCGTAATGGGAATATTATTTATACCTCTACTCATCATGTTAAAAGCTGATTTAGCCTCAATGAACACAGATATACTTGCTATTCTTATATCTGTTGCGACTATACGTAGTTACATGCTAGGAATAACAACTAAAATCTATATTATTGATTATATGCTTGGACTAATTCTTCTATTAATGGCTATTATTATATTAACAAAGTTAATCCGTGAAGAACTCAAAATCACAAACTAGTAAAACAAATATACGACAACAACGACTAAACAGTTACATTATCTGCCATTCTTTCCTGTAACCAGGGTAACTCAGGATTATCTAAATTTATAATCCAATCTTCAATTTGCTCTACTTTACAAACATAGCTTATTTTTGGTCTTACATTTTGGAGTTTTTCATCATTACGTCGAAAATCATGCGTGAATGAAAAATCGATTATCGGCTCAATTGGAGGAACTGACACAATATCAGGTTTACTAGGCTCACCAGTGATACCTAGAGCAATAAATACCGGCATATTTCTTTTATTGGAAAATTTTATATAACGTTTTGCCTGGTATTTTCTGACCCATGCGACAGCATTTTCAACACTGTTGTATGTATCAATCATGCCAATATATTTGCACTCAACGGCAAATTCATCATCATTTGTATCTGCTAAAATCAGATCTGGATTTTTATTTGACTCTACTTTTATATTCCGGTCAAACCCCTTGTCAGGGGTCCATTCTAGCATTCGAAAGCCAAGATTCTTTGTCATAATTTCGGCCATACAAATCTCAAACAGCCGTCCCTTTAGTAATTTCTCGAATTTTGAACTATGTAAATCAATACCAAATATCTTCGCATGTTCGACGGCGTTCTCATACTTGTTTTTGAGAGCCGTATGAGAATCAACCATTTCTTCGATAGTTGGTTTTCGAACTTTATTAAATTCTTCCATGATATCTTGAGTAAAAACAGCCCTTAGCTCATCAAGCATTGCCTCTTGTTCTTGCTTATACTTTTTTTCTAATAAAAAGTGTCCAAATGTCACATTTAAATAACTAAATAGTAATCTTTTGCAACATTTTACAGACTGCTGATATGATGCTTAAATTAAAATTTCATCAGTATAAAATGACAAAATATTGTACAACAACAGGCTCCTGCTGTAAGTTTACAAG
>CAYLSF010000886.1:0-3705 GCA_964385675.1 uncultured Saprospiraceae bacterium | reverse complement strand
TTAATTCGGAGTGTGCTAAAACTGTAAGTGTTTTAGCAATTCCAACAGGAAAATTCAAATCCCTTGCTTTTTGAACTGCTTTTTCAGCATATTCCTTTCCTAAATCATAGTTCCCTTTCTTTACATACACATTAGCAATATTCGTGTAAGTTTTCATTAAGCTATATGGATTATTATCCTGGGTGGCAACATTGATAGCTCTTTTTAGGTAGAATAAGGCAGAGTCAATCTGTTCTAATTTATTGTAATTTGTTCCAAGATTATTCAACGTTGAACTCATATTAGGCCCATCAGTTGCTTCAATAATTGTTAAAGCCTGTTTCAAATATTGTATTGACTTTTTATAATTCTTTTTCCTTTTCCAAATTACAGCGATATTATTTAATAACATTGGAACATCCTCTTTCTTGTACTGTTTTGCAGCCTCTAGAGCTATTAAAAATTGTTTTAATGCGTTATCAAGCTGTTCTTGATACATGTATATTGCACCCTTAGTGTTATGTATATTAGCACCTAAATTATATTCATCAACGGGTGTAATTAATTCAATAGCTTTGTCCAAAAATAAATGAGCAGAATCAAAATTAGTACTCGTTCGCATAGCAATAAGACCTAGTATATTGAAGGCTTTAATTTCATATTTCGTATTACCTTTTTCTTGGCTAAGCGTCAAAATTACATTAGCTATCTCTTTTGCTTTAGTAATATCATTAGGATAATATGCCTCATATATTGTTGAATAAGTCTTCAGACGTTCTTCACTATTGAGTTGTTCATTTTCTGCAATTTGAAGTAAACTATCTATATTCATTTTCTGCCCTAATACAGAATGACTCATGCCAAGTACACATAATAGAATAACTAAATATTGCTTCATGTATGTTCTTATTATAATTTAGAGAAAGCTGTTTTACTGTGAATTTCGATAAAAAGATTAGTCGTGATACGTAAGAGAAACATTTAAATATGCCATAACTCTACTATAAATTACCTTCTTATAAAAGTAAAATTCTAAAAAGGTTGTGAATATAATTTTTTTTGAATTTTTCTGGTGTGAAAGATTCACCTAACCACTTTAAAAGACTCACCGACCTGCTGAATAACTCACCTATCCTTTATGAAAAGCTCACCTAAGCGATTAGTCATACTTTAGCAAATAGAGTTTTCTAGTATGTTTGCAATTGTATATATAAAGTAAATTACCAACACTTAATAAATAGTATTATAATGAACGTATCACACTTAAAATTATCAGGTTTTATTCTATTCTTATTCAATTACACAATTAGCTTCGCACAATCACCAATTCAAAGTGCAACTGTCACACATGTACCTGGCGTAACAAAATCGTATAATCAAACAGGTTGGACAGGTGCAGGTTGTAGTCCTAATACATACAGTAGTGGAACAAATTATCATATACAATTTGGTCAAGGCAATAATCGCCGAGTCGATGCGATTGTGGTTGGTGGACAAACCTACAACTTTTCTAGTATTGCAGGAAATGTAAAAATTCGTAGAAATACGTCAACGGGGCGAGTGAGTTACAATCCTTTTTTTGAAAAAGTATCTTTGAGCGGCACGACCCTAAGAATTGCAGGTGGTTACGCTGCTACTTCTGAGGAAGCCTTAAACTCTCGTTATATCAACCGTGGTATTGATGCCATTTTTAGTTGTACAAATGCCAGACGTTGGGATTATATTTTCACAGGAACATTTGCAGTATCTTCAAGTACAGACTTAAGTAAAACGGGATTTCCTGTATTTGAGCGTGCAGGAAACGATGCTTTTAAAATAGCTGCAATTACAGGATTGGATAACAATGGCGACCCAAATTGTTTTGGTAATTTGATTACTGTTAATACGTCCGATTGGGGAAACTCTTTGTATTATTTGAATTCGGTCAACTTTGAAGGTAATGAAGGTACACAATCTGCTTATCCAGAAGCAGAATATGGTGGAGATGTCAAAGGTGTATTCATTTCTCTTCAAGATTTAGGTATTACGGCAGGGCAACAAATTTATGGTTATGCTATTTTTGATACAAATGTTTCGACCTCTAATAGCAATGCCTGTCATACTGATTTGATTAATTGGAATAGTTATCCATCATCAGGACAATCATCATTAGATGTTGTTGCTTCGGGGATGTTAGTCACAACTTCAACAGTTGTTTTACAAAATTGTACCGGTCCAGATAGCGATGGAGATGGTTATGCTGACGGATGTGATTTAGATGATGATAACGATGGTATTTTGGACGAAGACGAATGTCCGCAACCCACAAGTAGTGGTATTTCAGGACATATTACAGGCTTTACTTATAATATATCTTCTACCAATCCATCGGATAATACGGTGCCTCACACCCTTAATTCTATCACGTATAATGGAATAACTTATACTGATTTTGTCGTGCCTGATGCAGTTCAAACCTTTTTTACACTATCCAATACAAATGGTGTCCGATTTACTGAAAATGGAGTGGAAACGGTATTTAATTACACTAATCCAAATTACGATCAAGATATTTTACCTGTATTTCAAAGTAGAAATCTAAACGCCTATCAAGCCTTAGATTTTAATAATTTCGCTGATGGGGACTACTTTGATTTAAGCTATAATAATCCAATTTTATCAACAGCAGGTGGTTTTGTTGCAGTCACCGAACGAAATGGTAATAATCCACAAGTCCTTCAAGCGTTAGATGTGAATGGTAATGTCGTAGGAACAACTATCCATGTACAAACGTCTCATTATGTTGATGTGGGACATAATGTAATGTATGGCGTGAATTCTCCTCAAAATTCGCAATTGGCATTATATCCGATTGAAGATTTAGCACCCGTTGGAACATTAATTTATGGTCTAAGAGTTTCTTTTGGGGCATCGGCAACAGGCGATGGACCAGATGCCAAAGCCTTTTTCTTTGGAAATAGTGCCATTATTACTTGTGATTATGATGGTGACGGCATTCCAAATGATCTTGATTTAGATAGTGATAATGATGGCTGTTTTGATGCAATAGAAGGTGGAGCAAGTTTTACTAGTGCCAACCTCAATGCTGACGGACGTTTAACGATTACAAGTGTCAATAGTAACGGTGTTCCAAATGTTATTACAAACGGACAGACAGTGGGAACGAGTCAAAACGAAAACTCTAATCCTTGTCCAGAGATTTGTAATAATGGTATAGATGATGATGGCGATGGATTTGTAGATTGTAATGATAACGATTGTACACCCGCTGCCCCCGGAACGATTCAACGTAATTAAAGAAGATGATAAATTAGAAAATATTGAAATAAAGTTGTTGATGTTTAAGGATCTCTTTTAAAAATATGATACGTTTACTAGTCCTCCTTCTTTCTGCTAAAAAACATATCCAAATGATCTATCGGGAGGGCTAGTTTTTAATTTTACTTAATTTTATCATTCAATACAATAGACACCATGTTGATATTTGATATCTAATGTAGTCCGTTGATTTTGTAGTTGATTTCGTTTTGCTTCAAATGACCTTCTACAGGTTGTCACATAATGTAAACCTCCTTTTACAGTTTGAATGTTTTTTTAGAAATTGCATTTGCCTTAAAATGCGATAAATTATCTCTCTTCATTGTTAATAGTTTAAAAATGTTTAAACAATACATTAATAATAAATGCAATGTCAGTCTGACTAATCCAGCAATTCTCGGTTTAGTA
>CAYLSF010000885.1:0-3709 GCA_964385675.1 uncultured Saprospiraceae bacterium | reverse complement strand
AAATGCTTAGTAGATAATCATTCTAATATAAGTATTAAGTAAAGCAGAATTTTATAGAATGTATTTTATGATACATTCATTTACATAAAGAAATTAGGTAGTTAATTTTGTTGTGATAGTGTAGGATGTCATCATTCTGCACTATTTTTTTTAGAATAATTTTAGTCCTTTTTTAGTAAGAGTGAATCATAATGCCTAAATTGTTCGTAATCCGTTAGTATGGCATTGAGTAGCATGAATATTTGAAAACTAGACAGCATACGCAATAGAAAGTAATAATGGCAACAACAAACCTTACCAATACTACAAGGGAAATATTTAGTGATGACCTCAAGGTCTTACGCTTCCTATTGTATTTAATGATGATTGGTATGGTGTTGTTTGGGAGTATTTTCTATTTCTTTGAGATTCAAGAGCGGGATGGTGTAGCGGTAAGTCGGTTATTTTTGTTTGTAACTGTTACCCTAACGCTATTGTTTAGTTACCATCCTCGATTTCCACTTCGATATACTCGACGATTACTCCTAGGAATTTGCTATTTGTTAATTTTCCGAATCATTTTACTGGCTTATAATAATAACTTTGAAGTTGCTTTTTTTGTGGCATTGCTCGTTGTTATTCAAATCGTTTCGATGATTTTACGCACATCAACCGATTTGAAATATTTTCTAGGGCTTACTTGTTTGTTCACGATAATTACATTGATTGGAGTAGAAAATAGACCGCCCGAAGGCAAAATAGCCATGATAGTTTTGATGTTTATTTTTACATTCATTCAGTTTTATTTAAATAATATTATACTCCTCAACAACCAATATCAATACGAGCAACGGCAAAAGATTGAGGTTAAAAATAAAGCCCTTCAAGAGACTACGGAGCAAATGCAAGCCTTAAATGACCTTTTAATAAAGAAAAATAAAGAGTTAGATCGATTTTCCTACATCGCTTCGCATGATTTAAAAGCTCCGCTTAGAGCTATCAACAATCTTTCGGAATGGATAGAGGAAGATATGGCAGAACTTATGCCACCCGATGTGCGAGAACAAATGACCCTACTCAGAAGTAGAGTAAGGCGAATGGAACGGTTAATCAATGGTTTATTGGAATATTCACGAGTGGGTCGATTGCAATTGGAAACCAATTCTGTGCATACAGGTGGTTTGGTGGCTCAAATCATAGGTAATATGGACTATCCAGAGACCTTTACCTTTGAAATCACCAATGATATGCCAACCATAACCACTAAAACAACTTGGCTTCGTAAGATTTTTACACACCTTATTTTAAATGCAATACAATATCATCCTAGAAAGAATGGTCATGTCATCATAGGGTATAAAGATTCGCCAGATTTCCATCATTTCTTTGTGAAGGATGATGGTGACGGCATCAAGCCAGAATATCATGATAAGATCTTTATTATCTTTCAAACCCTAGAAGCGAGAGATAAAAATGATACGAATGGCGTCGGGTTGGCTATTGTAAAAAAATATGTAGAAGATGAAGGTGGACAAGTATGGATAGACTCCAAAGAGGGCGAAGGTTCTACTTTTTGGTTTACCTTACCCAAAAGACAGCCTTTATCTATTGTCGCCTAGTGCAGTTCACCGTAAAATTTATTACCCCTCAAATTATTCATTTTCTTAAAACATATTGCTCTCCTAATACTTTATTAACTTTGCAGATTACCAAAAAAGTTAATAGCGATTATGAAATCTGAGTTACTCAAGAAGTATAGCAAGCTAAAGCAAACACATCAACAAGTTTTAGAAATATTGAGCTTTCAATATGAGGGAACAAATATTAGTGATTTATTAGAACTAGTTCAGAGTTTTGAGTCAAAAGCTAGACTAAAGATTGTTAGGTCAAGAAGAGAACTTCAAGGTATCATGAATACCTTAAATCGGAATAAACTAGTCGCAGGAAAAAGGGACTATAAATGTTCGAGATCTATTGTAGAAGCTATTAGTCGTACGGCTAAACAAAAGCCTTATTTTTCAAAAATCATTGAAGCGATTGATAGTGTAGGCGGAAATCAATATTATTACTTTTGGAATCAAGGCGGGAAAGATAAACTCGTAAAAAATATACGACTTGGGATTTATAGTCAAGATATCCCTCGACTCAATAAGGCGATTAATCAAGCTCAATATTATCAGACTGATATAGACATACGAGGTATTTTTAATGTTATTCTATTTGAACCCTTTGATGCTGAGTGGATTAATTCTTTTTCGGATGGTATTATACTTCCTTCATTATTGTACAATATCAGGCAAAGTTTTAATAAGCTAAGTCCAATCAAAATCTATATTGACTTCATAAAGACTTATAAACTCAATAATGAAACAGAATTAGGTAAAGAATATCGAAATTTATACACCGAATATCTACTCTTGAGTGGAGATTTAAAAACCGCTCAAACGATTGTAACATTTGATAGCAAAAACTATATAGGTGTTACAAATCAAGGTTGGATTGAGTTTTTAAAGGGCAATAATGAAAAAGCCCTACTCTATTTTGAAAAAGGATTAAAACTCTTTCACAAAGAGGCTGGAAGTAAAAAAGTATTTTTTCCTAGCTTACATGGTATTTTTTATGTTTTGGCACTTTTCAAAAGCCAAAAAGCAGAATCTATCCAAAAAGCAATCAGCTATATTGATACCAGTAAGAATTTTTTAGAGGTATATGACTTTGCATTCAGGGCTACGTGCCATATCCTTAATAATCAAATGAGTGAGGTACGTCAGATTTTAAATCAAAAACCTCCTGCCTCTTCCTTATCCACCTTATTTTATAACCTAGTCAAATATTGGGCTTATTTTGATGATGTATCTTTTGATAGTTCCCTATTGAGGGATTATTATAACAGAGCCGTTAAAAATGACTATACTTGGATGACTTTTGAATTGAGTAATTTGTTAGCCATAGATGCCAAAAACCAAAATCGTGAAGGCGATATTAAAAAATACGAAGGAGCTAGTCAAGTATCAAAAAAAGTCATAGGAGAGGTAGAATCATTAATTGGGATTATACCTAAGCAAGAAGTTTGGAAACGTTCCTTAACCGCTTTATTGCGATTGGGAAGTCAATATAACAAAGGGGCACAAAAAGTTAATGCAAGTCGATTGGTTTGGTTAATTAATTTTAAAAGCCAAAGTATTCACCCAAAAGAACAGAAGTTCGGTAAGTCCGGTAAATGGACGAAGGGACGAAATATCTCCTATCAGCGACTAAGTGAAGGGCAGGAGTTTATGACAGCTCAAGATACACGTATTGTCCGCAACTTAAATTATTACAGTATGTCCAACCGAAATGCCTTTGAATTGAATGATAAGGCTACACTCGAATTGATTGGACACCCACTTTTGTTTTTAGAAAAATCACCCAAAATTGCTTGTGAATTGGTGAAAGCCGAACCACAACTTATTGTGTCTAAAAAAGCCGGAAATTTTGAACTTCGATTTTCTGATACGCTCGAAGACACAGGCGTTCAGTTTGTAAAAGAAACGCCTACCCGCTGGAAAGCATTAGTCGTAACCGAGGATCACCTTAGAATAGCAGAGACACTAGGTAGTAAACAATTGACCATACCCAAACAAGCTGAGGCAGAATTGAGTCAAGTGATGGATGCTTTGGCGAAAGTGGTCAATGTACAATCCGCTATTGGAAAAGTGAATGAAAATATTCCTGTGGTAGAATCTAATCC
>CAYLSF010000884.1:0-3726 GCA_964385675.1 uncultured Saprospiraceae bacterium | reverse complement strand
GCGTGAAATTTTTTCTTATATGAGGGATTCCAAAAAAAATACCAGCACAAAAAAAAGTAATAATTACATATTCAATTCGCACAATCTTGTTTTTTGATTTTTTGGATATGATAGGTTGAGCGGAGCTCTCAAATTCTGAGGAACTTGGTATTTCTTGTAAAGGAAAATAATCAAATTCTTGCTCAAATTTTTTATAAGCTTCACACCAATAACATTTCCCATAAGTTTTATCGTATTTATGATGACTATTAACAGAACATTCTTGAAAGTTTTTCATTGCTATGTTCAAAGCTTTTCGCCATGCTCTAGCACTAGGTCTTTGGTTAGGCTCTTTATGCCCATCTGTAAAACACAATTTAAAACAATCTTGTAATTTAGGATGAATGATTTCTAAGGGAATCGAGATATCTCTTCGAGTAATTAAAGTATCAGGAGCATAAGGCCAATATCCTAAACTAATGCGTGATTTTAAATCACTTAAATCTTGCTCACAGCTATTCTGTTCCCAGAGTCCTGTAAAGGGATGTTCCCCAAATAGTAAAAGATAAATAATCACTCCTAGTCCAAATAGATCATGAGTTTGTAACCTATGAACAGTCTTCATATTTTCACCGAATAACTCAGGAGGAGTATATTCTGGAGTTCCCACAACACAAGGGTACAATTTTCCTGTATCGGGACAGCAAATCTGAAATGAATCGGTATCTACAATTGCAACATACATTTCATTAATTGTGACTAGTAGATTTTGAGGTTTAATGTCCCCGATGACATACTGCTTATAATGAATACGTTCAACAATTGATGCAATATTAAAGGCTATATTATGAAGATTAACCCAATCTAAGTGAGGATATTCTTGCTTACGACTTTGATGGTTATAAATGTTAATTAAAGCATGACTATTCTTAATTTCAGGCATCAAGAAACCTACAACTTCATTACTTTTGTTTTTTATTAACTTTTTAGGCCAAGCTATTGATACTGAACCATGATTTGTCATGGGATCTTTAGGAGGATTTTTAATCATTACTTTTAATTTTTCTAATTGTTCAGAAGTGACAAAGTTGTAGATTTTAGCAACAAGATCTGATTGATTAGTTGTCCAAATTATTCCTTCACCGCCAGCACCTATTCTTTGTCTTAGTTCAATCTTTTTTCCACTATTAAAACAAAATAAGTCATCCATATGAAATTACAAATGAAATTGAATTTTAACTCGACGTTGTTGATCATCTCCATTGTCACTTAGCTTAACTTCTGAGTAAGAATAAGTACCTGGATAAAGATATCCAATCAAAGGTTCTTTAGCTAGAGAATTATTTTCTGAATCTTTTGCATAAATACTAGGAAATGGAATGGCATTATTAGGAACAACAATTGAGCTTCCATTTATATAAGATAGAGGAATATAAACCCAAGCTTCAAAAGTAGTATTCATGGGTTTATTGAAAAGAAACCCTACAGGACTATTATTAATAAATATGATATTAAGAGGTTCATAAAATGATGCTTGTGTGTCAATAATATATGTTTGTTGTTTTATTTTATAAAGTGATAAAGGAAGAACAATTATAATGAATAAAACAACTAAAATTTTGATGATTTGCTTATATACTTCAGATTGATATTTACTTTTTCTCTTATACTCGTGAGATTTTTTAATAGCCGGAAAATGGGAACTTTTTTCAGACAAAACTTCCAAATCAGAGAGATTATTTACTTTTTTGGTTAGTGAACTAGACGTTGAATTTGTCAATGATTTAGTTTGTTTTTTTGTCCAATTTGTAGGTAAACTAGAAGTTAGGTTGGCGCACAAAAGAATAGTTTTATCATCACGACTTTCTTTTTTTGCCTCTTCAGACTCAAGAAGAAAATCAATGATTTCTTGCTCAAAAGATTCTTTATTCTGTGCTTGTAATAACTCATCATATAAAGGATGAAAAAGTTCTTGATAAGCCTTCCAATGATTAGGTTGGCTTTGATCCAAACATATGCGTTCAATGCCATCAGTTGCAATACAAATAAAATCAACAGGTTTTGATTGAAAATGAACCTTCATCTCACTACTTGCATTACTAGAAGTGACAAAAACTGTTTGATTACAAAACTCTCCTTTATATGGCATGAATAAAAGTTGATATTCACTTTCGTCTTTATTTTTAACAACAATTAATCCATCACCAATTTGCATTGCAGCTAGGAAATCTGAAGTTTTAATAATAACTAGTAAAGTGCAATCAAAATCATTTATAAGACAAGCTTTTTGATTAGATTTTGATTTAATATCTTGTCTAATTTGCTGCAAAAGTTCTTCAAAAAATTCCTGTGTTTTTTTTTACTAGTCAATGGACACTTGCTATTTTCCTTAACATAATCAATTGCATGTTTAACTGCTAATTGAGCACCGTATTTTGAGTACTTTGCACTACTAGAACCATCAGCAATAGCGCCAATTAATAACCCATTTTCATGGAAATATTCAACATAGTCTTGACACGGGATTTTATGTTTTTTATGACTATCACCTTGAACACGACTTGAAACAATTTTCCAGGACATAGAATAATGATCTCCTAAGCAGTTTTTTTAACCCATGTATTTACAGTTTGCATGGCAACTTGCTCACCAATATCATGATGAGAAGTTTCTCTCAAAGAATCACTAAGCCATATAAAAAGTTCTTTAAATTTTAAGCCGTCTAAGGGTAGTGGTGGTGTATCAGAAGGAGCAATTTCTGTCAAAATGTTTATATTTGCATTTTTTACAGCGACAGCATAAAAACATAATTTACTTTCTGCTGCAGCTTTTCTGACTTGTTTAGCTGCATTACTATAATCATCAGTAGGTTCCCCATCAGAAATAAGAAACAACCAAGGTTGATAATAAGAAATTCCATGGGATTTATAGATACTCTTTTGGTTTGCCACCATTTCAATTGCTAATTCAATAGCTTGTCCCATTGGAGTAAAACCACGAGTTTCTAGTTGTGGGGGCTCAAAATCCTTTATCGAGCTAAAATCATGAATAAGCTTAGGTTCATCTCCAAAAGTAATAACAGCTATTTCAACACGCTTTTTAGCCGTGTTATCTTTCAAAATATTTTCTTTAAAAACAGCAATTCCTTTATTTAGTTCATTAATTGGAGCACCTTCCATTGAGGAAGATGTATCAAGCAACAAAACTGCTGGACAGCGCGGTTCAGGATTTGCTGCATATCTTATACGATCTTTTAAAGACATTCTTTTTACTTAATTGATATTGATGAACTTTCTGCGAGCGCAATATAATGTTCAATGTAAAAAGCGATCGCCAAATAATTTTTCTCTTACCCTTTATAGTAGAAGAATTTCAGATCATATTTCAATTGTTGTAAAGAAAGAGGTTTGAGGAGTATTTACTCGACCCCCAGAAAGTAAATAGCCTATAATTCCAACTCTTGGAACCGCAAAAAAGTAAAACTTATCTTTGATTATCAATAACAAGGGGTTTTTATCAAAAATCCTAAAATTGACACATTTAATACAGTTTGTCAGTGCATTTTAACTGAAACATCATACTCTTTTGATGAACTTACAAAAGATACTATAAACTGAATTAATCGCAGTGCCCAATAGTACAAAACAATCAACTCAAAAGGCGAAGATAACTACACTTTAGCCACAGTCAAAGAAGCCGGATTAAACTTAGCAAACCGCTTAAAAATACCCCAAGCATCAGCAAATC
>CAYLSF010000883.1:0-3732 GCA_964385675.1 uncultured Saprospiraceae bacterium | reverse complement strand
ATTGATAAACAATGATTTAAATCGAATCAATAAACTACAAATTAAAAAAGGACTATCTATGTTCTTTCTTTGTTGTTTTATAATATTGAACTAATCCTCGGTAATCTCAATCGGAAATTCCACTTTTCCACTACTTGAAACGGATTTGATTTCTATACTTTCATAACAGTATTCTACTTCTAGTTTATAATTTCCTGCTGTATCATTTGCTCTTGTAATCATCGCAAATTCTCTAGTTTGGCAAACGCAAGGCGTTAAACAGTCGAAGTGAACAAATCTATCGGGTACGATATGAATTTTATCAAGTGAATGAAGATGTGGAACTAAAGTGATTTTGGTAATTTGTAAACCATTATATTGAATATCACTAAATGGATTGCAAATAGTAATATAAAATACTTCTGTATCATGTTCCTCTATTTGGTCATTTTTACCATCGCCCCAATGTAAATAAAAATAAGGTTCAAGATTAACTTGACTATTGATGGCTTGAAGGGTGCAATCCGTTGAAAAAGGATCATTACTATCTGGGTTAGCTTTAATGATATTGAATTTTTCTTTTGCTCTATCTACTAATTCCTCATTTAGCGTTTCTGCATCTTCATTACAACCCGCACAACCGCAGCCACAATCTCCCTCTCCTTCTGTTGGTGTACAGGTGCTTGTGATTAAGTTGGGTAAACCACAACCACATAGCGTACCATCTAAAACTACATACTGATTCGTTAATATGGGATTAGTATCATTTGGGTTTTCAATTGCTGAAAGAAACTTCTGACCTGGTCTTGCTAAATAAATCACTCCATCAATCCCCAATTGTAAAGCGGCGACTGCTAACCCTACGGTTTGTCGTGTTGATACACTCTGTAAAGTACCTAGATTCCTCAATTGAGGTGTTGGACTATTAAAATCAATTGTTAATTGGATAATGTCACTTTTTAATGTATTCCTAGGATTATTGACATAAGTGCTAGCATAGTACAAATACTGACCATCTGGCGAAAATTCAAGTCCATACGCTTTATTAACCGTTCGGTTAAAGAACTTAGATTCAAAAGAAACCAAGATGATATTATTGATATCCACATCTCCTGTAGCATTATTAAATTGATACACCGTAACATTAGAGTGTAAACCAGAAACTCCACCCCAAGGATAGCTATTACCATTGTCTGCTGTAGCTAATAGGGTGCTATCTTGACTAGCCTTTAGATAGCCACCTTCTCCTGCTAATCTGCCTGTAGGAATATCTTTATGGTGTGTTACTCCATTTTGAGTCACTAAGAAAATTCTAAAATAGCCTTGTCCAAGTCCAATATCTTTATTCGCTGCACTATTAAAAGTACCACCATTGGGAATTTCTTGAACCATGGTGATAACCCAATAGTCTTTACAATTAGCATGAGGCACAGCGGTTAATTTTTCAACAGGTGAAAAGTTGATGGTATTAGGGGCTGCTCCATTGAAATAATTGGACAATGGGGTATGTGGTAACCAGTTACCATTTGCGTCTTGTTCTAGTTTAACGCCATTAAAATGATTGATAGGGATTGGATCATAAGGATGCGAAGCACCATCAACTGTAAAAATGTAAT
Organism: uncultured Saprospiraceae bacterium; assembly: GCA_964385675.1. Taxonomy (GTDB): domain Bacteria; phylum Bacteroidota; class Bacteroidia; order Chitinophagales; family Saprospiraceae; genus CAYLSF01. Next base: position 2,137 of record CAYLSF010000883.1, on the reverse strand, counting down.
ATGCCTTGTCATTGGCAGGGTCAGGTACAATAATCGAAGATTGTGTAGAAGATGGATGACCTTTTAGTCTAGTTGCAGGAGTCGTTAACTCTACGTGATTGCCATCCCACAAACGCATACCATTGGTATAAAATAATAAATTACCATTAGTATCTGAAATAGAAGCACACCCTTCGGCAGGCCAAGTATTTAAGTTACTATTTGAGTTAAAAAATGTAGGGCGAGAATTTGCAGGATCAAAATTTAATCCACTACCATAATAAAAAGCCCAATTTTGATTAATTGCTTGATTTATCATAATCTTTTTTGGTGTATGATGATTAACTAATTTGTTTCGAGAAGTTTAGTCGGAATAGAAAATCAGAAGGGAAACATTTTGGACTAATTTTTTTTAAAAAAATAATTTCAATCGTTTAATACTCTTAGAATCGTGTACTTTTGTAGAATTAGTAGTTGTGCTAAATAATTTAGATTGTATCTTCAAATTGCACTATTAAAACCAACAATGATCATGTTTTGGCAAAAAAAAATTTCCGATAAAAAATTAATAGAGGGATTAAAGGAAGAAGGCGTTACTCAACAAAAGAATCAAAATTACCTATATGATACCTTTCAATATTTGGTGAAATTAGGAATAAGAAAGCATCGACTTTCTGAAGAAGAAGCGATTAATGCCTACGGTGATGCTATTTTAGCGGTGGTAAGAAATATAGAAATGGATAGATTTAAAGGGGAAAGTACCATAAAAACGTACTTAACTGGAATTTTTTTTAGAAAATGTGTTGACCTTATCCGTCAGAAAACGACTAAGCAGTTGAATGTATTACCAATAAATGAAGCATTGGATATTGGAGATAATTTAAAAGGCATTTTAGAAACTATTATTTTAAAAGAAAACGTAGCAGCCCTAAACCAAAAAATACAGCAATTAGGTATAAAATGTAAAGCCATTTTAGAAAAATGGGCAATGGGCTATTCGGATAAAGAAATGGCTCAAATTGCTGCCATAGGATTAAAGAACGCCACCACTGTAAAAGCATCAAGACATCGATGTTTAAAAAAATTGAGAGCATTAAATTAAGTAATAGGTCATAGGTAATAAGTGATAAGTGGAGCGAGTTACTGATAACTAATCATTACAAACAAGAAAAGGCTATGGAGTATTTAGATAAAATAGAGGATTATATCAATCAAACACTTTCTAACGAAGAACGAATCTCGTTTGAAAAAGAATGTGCAACCAATTCAAAATTGGCAGAAGAATTAGCTTTTTATTTGAAAGCTAAGGAAACCCTTTATTTGAATCAGCGGGAAGTACTAAATAAACGATATTATCAAAATCAAACGACAACCAATACGTCAATTATTCAGCAACTGACAACGCAGTTTGACCAATTTTTGCAAAATGTATTTCTAGTTCAAGATATTAGGTATCAATTATCTTTTGCTACTGTTTTATTAGTATTGGGATTTGGAATTTGGCAGTTATTCCCTAATCCTCAATCTGCCTATCAAACTTATGCGGAATTAGCGAAAGCACAAGAAGCCCCCCTTTTCTTAATTTCAGAAACAACCATGTCTGATGATACTTCGGAGTCAGTTATTGAACAAGCATTAGAAGCAGGTGCTAATAAAGACTATTCACAGGCTTTAGCATTAGTCGATACCCTTGCTGAATCTACTCCAAAATATTACAAAGTTTTAGAAATTAAAGGTTTGTATCACTATCAGTTGGGTAATTATCAGCAGTCCATTGATGCTTTTGAAAAGTATATAAATCAGCCTGATGGTCAATTTAAAAATTGGGCAAATTGGTATCAAGCCTTAGCTTATTTGCAATTGGAGGATGGTGAAAAGGCTAGAAAGAAATTAGAAATTTTATTACAGAATGAGCGGTTTAAGCAACGGACTGAACAGCTCTTAGACAACTTGAATAAAATTAAATAATTAAATCTCATCGGTTAGAAATTGACAGATTGGTTCTTTCGTTGGTTATAAATTGAATGTTTTGCGACTAGTCAGCATTTTTAATTTTATGTATTATTTTTCGAATATACATGACTCTTTTCTACGAAAAGTCGTCTTGATCAGGCCTAGTGGGATTCTGAATCAAGTTCAGAATGACGTATGCTTGACA
>CAYLSF010000882.1:0-3738 GCA_964385675.1 uncultured Saprospiraceae bacterium | reverse complement strand
TCTAGTTACGAACCACTAATCAATCTTTTCGCAACCATTGTTGGGGATTGAATTCCCCTAATTTCCATTTTCCAACTATTTTTAATGCTCTCCGAATTTGAGCGTCTCTTGATTTTACTCGTGTAATCATAAATATGGCACTTCGCTTCTTTCCATCCGTTAATTGCTCAAAAAGTAACAAAGCCTCTTCATCTGTTGCTAATACAGCCTCTAGCGTTTCAGGCATATCCACGCCATATTCGCTATCATCTGCTTGTATTTGAATGTTTAAGGCTGCTTTATGCCTAACTTTTAGTTTTGATAGATAACGTTTACCAATATACACACAGTATCCGACGTCTTTATCCTGACGGATAGCCGCCTGTATATTAACTGTTTCATTAACGATACAGCGTACCCTTTTGACGTTTTGAGTTTTGAATTTGTCACCTATTGAGGCGGGTATAGATATGTAATGCATACCATTAGTGTGTTTTTCTAATGTTGTTTCAAATGCATTCATATTTTAAATATTGTAAAACCGATGAAATGGTATAAAGTAAAAAAGTGCTTAGACATTTAGATAACTCATTAAGGAATCATAATGTTCCTTAAGAGAATCATAATAATCTGCTTCTTGAAAATATGCTTTTACCACATAGTCGAATCGCTCGAAGGTAGCAATTAAACGACCAATATTTTGTTGATTGACTTTCAGGGTTACTTCTATCGTTGCGTCTTGTGGATTTGAGGTAATATAACTGCTTAAGATGATAATTTGCTCAGATTCTGCAATACGAGCAATCTCTGATAGAGAATAATTTCTACGACTAATTTCTAAGACAATCACCGCCCCTAATTCCGTCATAGACAGTGCGTTGGCAAAATATTGCACTAAACTTTCTAATGTGATTACGCCCATGTAGCGTTCTGTATCATCTATAACAGGAACAACTGAAAGATTCTGCCCTACCATAACTTTGATTACATCATAAATGTGATCAGTCTCACTTACGACAGGACGTTTGAGTGCAGCGTGCTGTTGGAAAGCAAAATGATTACCTACAAAATCATAATCCAATATATCATCTTCTGATACTACACCAATTAGTTTACCTTCCTCTACGATCGGTAAATGACGAACATGAAAGTCTGCCATCCAACGTAAAGCTTTTTCACCACTATCTGTAGTTTTCAAAGGAGGTATTAATGCTGATATCAGATCTTTTGCAATCATTTAATAGTTTTGATATTAATTTTTCATCAAAGTATACACATTTATAAAACGACTCTTTCAACGTATTGTTGTCATTTATCAAGTTTATGAGACTTGATAATTTATTATTTAGAATCACTTTACTTTATAAATTCTTTCATAAACAAAGCATAAATAACGTAAAAGATTACATTATGCCTCTACAAGCATATTTTGTAAAAACTTACCCAATGCTGTATTAAACTCTTCTGGACGTTCCATCATAGGAGCGTGTCCACATTTATCTATAAATACCAATTCTGCATGAGGAATACCTTCTTTAAATTTCTCCGCTACAAAAGGAGGTGTGATGTTATCTTGCTTACCCCAAACCAACAAGGTAGGAGCTTTAATTTCACTTAATCTATCCTCCATATTGTATCTTAAAGCCGATTTTGCAGTAGCTATAAGGTTCAAGACTTTTTTACGGTCATTTACTATTGCATACACCTCATCTACTACTTCTTTAGTAACCGTGTTAGGATCATAGAAAGTTGCTCTAGCTTTTTCCTCTACAAACTCATAACTACCTCTTCTAGGATATGTTCCTCCTAGTGAATCTTCGAATAATCCAGAACTTCCCGTTAAAGTAAGAGACGCCACCAAATCAGGAGATTTTAAGGTAAATAATAATCCAATATGTCCTCCAAGAGAATTTCCTAAAAGATGCACCTTTTCATATTGCTTAAGATCTACAAATTGTTGAACATAGTTTACATAAACTTCCAAAGACGTTTTCCTTGGATCTATTTCGTAGATGGGAAGAATAGGAACTGCAACCTTAAAGTCCTTTTTGAAATGATTTATCAATTGCTCAAAATTACTCATTGAGCCAAACAAACCATGCAGTAATAACAAAACTTCGCCCTTGTCATTTCCCGCTTCAAAATAACGGAGATTTTCATGCTGTTGAATACCTTGCTCCATACTCGATACACATTTTTAGTAAAGCAATTTATAATAATAGTCTTTACTACCTCAATACGGAAATTCTTGAAACGCTTATTTTTTATAATAGGCGAACTAGAATCTTTCCCGAGTTAATATCAATCAACTCGAATTAAGTAGTTAATTTTCTACAAAGTTACGATATTTTTGGTTTATCTGATTGGATTGAAAAGTCACCAAATCTATCTACTGTTGTACAACGAACAGAATCTATATTAAGTTGACTTTTAACAATAAGTATATGCAGGGACTACCATTAAATTAACACTAAAATAACAAACAAAAAAGGTAAATATCTTAGTTTGTATTTGCTGGTGTTGAATTCATATCTTGCTCCAACCCTTCAAATAACTTCATCATACTTTCCCAAGCATCTGATACAAAGGGAAGAAATCCCGAGCAAACTTCACTAAATTGATTTGGAAAAGCCTTTAAATAGATATAAAAAGTCGAATCTCTTATAACTTGATCGGATAAGAGTCGAGCCTCATCCACAAAATTTAAAACACTGCTATAAACCAAAACCCCCAAAGCACAGAATAAAACCCCTCCCGCTATATGATTAATCAGATCTAGATTCACAGCATCTACAATACCCTCTACAAAGTTAGCGAGTAGTCGTATTAGCAACATTGCAAGTAAAAAAGTTAGTAAAAAGGCGACAAATGGCAGAATTGCAGGATTAATATTAAAGGTAGATTCAAGAATTGTACGCATTTCGCTGGTAAACTTTGCTGCGGCTACAAATCCTATAATAATGGATGCAAATACAAAAACAGTGCGGATAATTCCTCGATTGTACCCCACGTAAAAACAATAAGTAAACACAATCAAAAATATTACATCTATTGCCATAACTAATGTGTTAGTTCCTAGTAATGAGTGATTGGTAATTCGTTTTTTAATGATAAAAATTCATTACCAATCACAGTCTTTATATTCACAATGTAATAAATCCTAGAAGTATATGTGGATTTATTTCGACAAAAGTTGCTTTACAATGGTAGAAATAGTCTTTCCATCTGCTTTTCCCTTTAAAGTAGCGTTGGCTTTTCCCATTACTTTTCCCATATCTCGCATAGAACTAGCCCCTACCTCTGTTATAATCTTACTTAACACCGCTTTCAACTCCTCTTCTCCCATTTGTTCTGGCAAAAATCCTTGAATCACATCAATTTCCTCTCTTTCCTTGACCGCTAAATCTTCTCTATTTTGCTTTTCATAGATTGCTAAAGAGTCTTTACGTTGTTTAATCAACTTCTGTAGCATCTTAATTTCTTTCGCTTCATCCAATTCTTGTCCCGAACCATCCGTTTTGGCTAATAAGATAGCTGCTTTAATAGCTCTCAACCCTCTCAAACGTGCTTTGTCTTTTGCTCTCATGGCTTCTTTCAGAGCCTGTCCTACTTTGTCACTTAAACTCATTGTTGTAGTTTATTAATTAAAAAATGGTTACACCTGTTATGACTAGTTTCTTTCAAAAAAGGCACTGTCACCAACATCGCAACGCTAACAAATTTACATAAGATTTCGTTTCAATTCTAAATAAATCCATT
>CAYLSF010000881.1:0-3741 GCA_964385675.1 uncultured Saprospiraceae bacterium | reverse complement strand
CATTCCAATAGCTACTTGAAGTCGATTAATGTGCCTATGAAAGTAGATTAGCGTATTCAAAAAAAAAGGGAAAACCACGGTTTTCCCTTAATCATTAATTAAACCAAATTTACGAACTTATGTTCTCATAGAGATATGTAAATCTCTGATGTACTATCTTTTATTAATTATTCTCTTGCAAAAGTAATCTCCAAATCTTCCCAATGATCTGGTAGTGTTTTTTGACCTCTTACTAATCCTTCATCAGTAAATGTCAACCCTCCTAATCCAAATAATAAGGCTTGTAATGTGCCACCTGCTCCTGTGATAAAAAATGGACTCACCCCTCTTCCACCCGAACATTCGGATAACACATTAAACGGAGGAACACCATTAGGAGCATAGCTTTCTTTGAAAAGCTGATAGGCTTTATTACCATTCCCTAACTTTGCATGTACTCCAGCTAAAGTAGAGATTCCCATAGCAGGGCCATCTTCTGCCATTCGAGGCTCATAATACTCTAAGTCTTGACGCATCCGCTTCTCGTCAACTACGACATTCAGCGGAAAAGCTAGTAAATTCACATCCGCTTGCTTGACAATCACACCATCATAAGTGGCATTTTCACGAGTTGTTCCATCCTCAAATTGCAGGATTGGAATATTCTCTGCTACGTGCATCCAATCGGGATCAGCTTTTTTACCTAATATTTCAGCCGCTTTAGTTGCATATTGTAAAACAGTTTTTGCCATTCCATTGGTAAAAGCATTGTTATCAATATTTTCTTCCCACTCATTTGCCCCTATCACATTACAAATATCATATTGCCCTTTGCCGTTGCGTTCTACTCGACTCGCCCAAAATTCTGCCGCAGCTTTTAGTACCACCCAACCTTTTTCTCTTAACCAATCTTTATCTTGCGTCATTTGATAGTATTTCCAAAATGCCCACGCTACACAACCCGTAATATGCTGCTGAAAAGGTCCCGTCAATGCCCAAACAGGGGTTTGTTCCGAACCATCATCCGCACTTTCCCACGGATACATTGCCCCTTTGTAACCATGATTAAACGCATTTTTACGCGCCTCCTCTAAACGCTCAAAACGATAATCCAATAGGCTTTTAGCAATTTCAGGGTGCATTGCTAATAAAGGCGGATACATCCAAAGTTCAGTATCCCAAAAAACATGACCATTATAGCCCAAACCCGATAAACCCACAGGCGATAAACTTAAAGCCGTTCCTTCTCGTGCAAATGAATACAAGTGATACAACAAGAACCGCATATCTTTTTCCACTTGCGGATCGCCTTTGATAGTAATGTTACTTTTCCATAATTCACGCCAAGCTGCCTCATGTCGCTTTCTCAATCTCGCCTCTTTTTCAAGCATTGCAAAAATCGTTAATCGCTCGGCTTCATTTTGAGGATCAGTAAAATGAACGCTACTACATATCGACCCCACAATACTAAATCGGTAAGTTTGCCCTGCTTTTAGCGTTTTATAAAACTTAGCTAAATGTCGATTATAATCCCAATCCTCATGAATGAGTTTAGGTTCTTCACCATACGGCTCTTCAAAAATAAAACTATTCGAAGCAGCCAAAGTCAATTTACCAGATGGGCTTTTTGCTACGGTAGTCATCAATGGAATTTTGACATGAGGGCGATCAATCTCCGCATAAAAACTTTGAGGGTTTTGCAGATGACTTGGAGCTTCTATATGATTTTCAAAAATAATATCAACATCCTCCGTCGCTTTTAACTCTACCGTTACCATTGCCGTATAAGGCAAATGACGCAACGCCAATAATTCATGTTTGACTTGCAATCCTTTAACCGTATCAAAAGAAGTCGTCAATATCGCCTTTTTCAAATCTAAGGATTGTTGAAAATTGGAAATATTAGAACTACTTATCATTTGATGATCGGCTATCAATATACAATTTAAATGATTAAAGGCTTTCAAAATATTACTCACTCGTCCACGACCATAACGGTCATATACTCCATTTAATACCACATCTTTAATCTTCATGGGTTCAGCAGAAGATACCAATCCAATCATTCCATTCGCTACTGTCACCCCGAAATAGTTATTCGGGTCTATATTATCGGCAATTACTTGCCATTCATTGTTACTCATTCCTTTTTAATTAGGAATTACGAATTAGGAATTACGAATTAGATTTATTTAAAATTCCTAATTCGTAATTCCTAATTCCTAATTTTCCATCCTACGAAGTTTTTTCATCGCTCGGTGCATGGCATTCCGAACGCTTTGATATTGTATGTTTAAGATGTCAGCTATATCGCTGTAATTCAAATCATTGTAATAGCGTAAAAATATAATTTCTTGCTGTGTTTTATTTAATTTCTTAATAGCCAATTTTAATTTGGATACTTTTTCGTTTTGTTCTGTTGCCATTTCATTGGCAATAATTTTATCCTCAATAGAAGGTTCAGATAATATTGGAAAATTATCCGTTTGATGATGTGCAGATTTATTTTTATAGAATAATCGTCGCCTAAAAGAGCGTAACAAATAAGTACGAATATAAGTCACCTCATTCAATCGCTGATTTTGCCACATTTCTAAAAATAACTCTTGCAACTCATCCTTGATCAACTCCTCGTCTTGTACTAATTTTTGTCCGTACAAGTATAAGACATTATAATGTTCCGCTATGATTTGTTCAAAATCTAACTTCATGGTTTCATTGAAAATAATTGTGCTGCCTGTCGACTGATTGAGTCGCTTCGCTGATGGTATGATTGTAAAAAAAACAACTGCCTTCTACGAATTGTATTAAGCCACTCGTTCTTCTGTCTCGACATCAAAAAAGTATAAGCGATTGGTATCAAATCCCATTTCAATAGTCTGACCAGCTTCGTAAATAATACCGGATGTACTTCTCATACAAAACTGTTTGCCCCCTTCATTAAAATAAACAAACGTCTCTGCACCAATCGGCTCTGTAACATCTACTTCAAAAGACATCGGTTCCGTTAGTGTCCTTTCCTTCTCATAATTCACATTATATAAACTTTCAGGTCTAAAACCTGCAGTGACTTTTGTAAGATTTGCTGCTTTTAATTTTTGAGCTTGCTCCTCAGGAATAACAAATGAAAATCGTCCGCTTTCAAATCGTAAAGTGTCCCCTTTCTTGGCTAAATCACCATCCACAAAATTCATTGAGGGGCTTCCTATAAAACTACCGACAAATTTATTCGCAGGATTATTGTATAAATTCATTGGCGTATCCACTTGCTGTACATCGCCTTTTTTAAGCACCACGATTTTTGTTCCCATCGTCATGGCTTCAATTTGGTCATGCGTCACATAGACCATTGTTGCTTTTAATTGCTTGTGCAAACGCTTAATTTCTGTTCGCATTTGTACCCGTAACTTTGCATCCAAATTCGATAAAGGCTCATCAAATAAGAAGACTTTAGGCTGACGTACAATGGCTCTTCCGATAGCAACACGCTGACGTTGTCCACCAGACATTGCTTTCGGTTTGCGGTGTAGAAATTCAGAAATTCCCAAAATCTCAGCTGCTTCCTCCACTCTTTTCTTGATCTCTGCTTTTGGGTATTTTCTTAGCTTCAATCCAAATGCCATATTATCATACACGGTCATGTGTGGATACAAGGCATAGTTTTGAAAAACCATAGCAATATCTCTATCCTTAGGAGATAAGTCATTAACTCTTTTTCCAGCAATCATTACAGCAGTTGCTCTCATTAAACCGTCTGGAAGG
>CAYLSF010000880.1:0-3743 GCA_964385675.1 uncultured Saprospiraceae bacterium | reverse complement strand
ATCGACATGGTATAAATTGATTTCAAATTTTTCCTTCGTTCTACTTTGATCTTTTAAATCTAAAGCATGGATGGCACCTGATACATTGTCGCCAGCAAATAATACGCCTTCTGGACTAAACTCCAATGTTCCTAGTGCCTTTATGGATTGAGCATTAACGGAAGAAATTGTAAAGGCTAACACCAATACAGACACGAATATTTTAAATTGTTTCATCTTTAAAAATTTTAATAATTATACTTATAATTTAATCAAGCTATGATTGCTTAATCAAGTAGTACAAAAGTAAAATCGATGAAATCAAATTTCATTCACCTATGTTAACGCCCCTTACTTTTTGTGATTTTTTCGGATTCTGCTCAAAGATTGTGGTCTGATATTAAGGTAGGAAGCAATTAAATAATGCGGTATATCATCTAAGAGGGTAGGATAATTTTGAACCAATTCAAGATACCTTTCCTCTGCACTCAAACTATGAAGATTGAAGACCTGATCGAGTGTATTAATATAAGATTTTTGAATAGCGATTCGATAATATCTTTCGAAAATGGGGTGTTCCCTCGTCATAAAATCAAATGTATCATGATTAATCATAAGTAATTCTGTTGGCTGATAAGCCCGAATATTAAACGAGGACGGTTTGCCTGAAAAAAAGCTATAAATATCTCCTAACCACCAACCTGTCCATCGAATCTGAATAACATGAATATCCCCATTTTCATCCAATCGATAATTCGCCATTAAGCCATCATTGATAAAAGGTAAATATCTGATTATCTGTCCTTCTCGAATTAAGTACTCATTTTTATCAAGAGTCTTTCTTACTAATTTAGGTTCTAATTCAAGAAAGGCTTCGACGGGTAAATTTATATAATTTCTAAATGCTTGATATAGAATTGGGTACTTCATAAATATCCATTAAATACATTTTGAATGTTATATTTTCTCCGAAGTTAAGAATGATGAGGAAATACTCGTTTTAGTTTGTATTCCGTACAAACAGCAAGATTTAACCTATTATTGATTATAATCGGAATTTAAGAACAGTTCAAAAATTCCGATTATAACATAATGTTGTGTCAAATAGTATAATTTTTAAATTGACTTACTTATTGAACTAATCTTTGTAACCTCGCTCTTTTCTGTTTAAGGTTACTTTTTTGTTTTGAACCATTTTTCGCTTTTCGCTTTTTAGATTTGTATATTACTTCAGCTCTAAGCGCCTTCAAACCAGAAATCCCTTGTAAATCTTCCACATCTAGCTTTTCAATTTCACCTACTAAGTTTTCAGATTGCAAATATTTAAGATAATTTAAATATTCGTAGGCATCTTTGTTTTGTGAATATACAATCGCAATTTTACCTGGTTGTGTCAAGCGTTCAGTCGTTCCTTTTATATGTGACTTGTCTATTCTCTTTTTAATAATTTCATATCTAGCATTATAGGCTCCATCTACATCAAATTCCTTTTGCTCCATACTAAAACGAATAGCAAGCGGATCGCTGTGAATTAAAATGAGAGAAGCGACTCGTAAAGGATAAGGAAGTTCTTCCACTAAATCATAGGCTACCTGTTCTAATTCACACATTGTTTTTAACTGCCATAAACGGAGGTTTTGCAAATACAATGGATTAAAGGATTTGTCATTGACTAATGATGCGCCTATATACATATTGAATTCGACCCCATCTGTCTTATACCGCTCATAATAATGCGGAAACATCTTTTGTGCCTCTTCCTGTTTAGCATCTAAATAAACCGCCATTCTATCGTTAAGCATCGTTACGCTATCTTCGTACGACTTACGTTCTTGATAAACCACATGTAATTGTGGATTTATATACGACATATAGGTTTGAACGGCTTCTTCAAAAGCAGGATTCAAGGTTTTTAAATGATCAAAAACAGGATAGATTTCTTGTTTTAAAAACTCCAAAATACTGACTTCATCGCCTGCTTTTAAGCCTTGTTCTACATCATTAAGATAGTTTTGTACCCGATAAACCAAATTTTTGTAAATTGGAAAGGACTGAACTTTCATGACTTTTTGGAAAGTCTCAATCACCAAAGACAATTGTAAACTCAAATCAGATTGAATCGCACTATTTCGGGCCGTTGATGATCCTTTTATGTCACTTTGAGCATATAAAGGATAAACGTCATTAAAAACAATACTTTCTAAAACTGGATTTTCCACCCCTTCTGACTTTTGACTATTGAACCTAGTCACAGCATCTATAAAACGCCATTTAACAGTCGGGTGAATTGAGGTATAGTTTTCTTGAATAGTACTTTCTAATACATTTTGACTCTCTTCATAAAAACGTTCCGAAGCCATTTTTATAAAAGGAATAATATCTTCTAATTTTATAGCATTTAAAGTATTGAGTGCATTTTTTTGAGTAGAAGCTAATTCTAACAGTTGAATATGTCCGTTATTCAGTTTTAACGGCACTAGAATAAGACTTTTGATTCCCTTCTTATGTAGCTTTTGGTAGAATGGAGCTTTGCCTGATGTTTTCCCGTATAACTCAACATCAGAAATGGCAATTATTTCAGAATGTTTCATCACTTTGGGACCAATGTTATCACAAAACATCTCATTACACTTAATTTTTTCATTTTCATCTAAAAGAATACTTTTTGATTTCTTATTAAAGAAAGCCCCGAGCGATTGTTCTGTTTTGGTGTCGTATAAAGAATAACCCGCCATTAAGTCTTTAACGCCCATATACTGAGCTAGGTTATGCTGAAACTCCTGAAATATATTTATATCATTTCTAAGAAAAACAGATCGAATTTTTGAAAGCAGCACATCACTAGTTACATCAAACAACGTCATTAAGCCGAAGCCCTTTAAAATATAGCTATCGCTAGGAAATTTCGATTTCCAAAATTCAATATCCTCTCCACGAAGCAATAATTCGTCAATATCAGACTGCGTTAATTCTGGAGCTTTATCCGTTTTTATGACTTCCATAAAATCAGCGTTGAACATGGCTCTATAATGTCGAGTATTCCCATTGTTTATATTTGGAATATCAATAAAAATAGGTCTGCTTACATCAACGTACTGCTTGTAATACTTCATGAGAATGAACGAGCAGGCATAGAAATAGAGTTTAGAATCATCCCAGTCTTTCATTTCTAATTGAAAGTCTGCTCCAGCATTGTCCATTATATTTTCAAAACGCTGCGTTAGATTGAAGAAAGCATATTTGAATGGAATCGCAACAGCTTTGATTTCATTCATTTGTAAGGGGTGAGGAAATAGAGGATCAAGGAGCATTTTAATCTCCTTTTCATATTTATATAATTGATTGATATCTTCAATGCCTTCTACTAGTTCAGGGTATTTCCGAACAGCATCCAATACAACATTACTCGATTTATGGTAAGGGTGTTTCTCATCATTGGCATATTTTTCAAAAGCCTTGATTTGACTCTCAAGACTAAATAATACTCGGAGTGGAGAATTTATTAGTTGAGTATTGAATTGAATAAGTTTCATATTGAATTCTATCTAATTTACAATAATTGTATAGATGACTTAGCAACTAAAAACCTATATAAAAAGGGGAGTCCAATGTGTAGGTTATTATTAACCAAGCCTCTAATCAAATTTACATCACAAAAAAGTAACCTTACTCTCTATCCTTTTTATTTATAATCAGTCATAGATAAGGACTTTTTTGTTTTAGGTTTATATATTACAAATAGCACCTAATTAAAGTTTGAAAAG
>CAYLSF010000879.1:0-3753 GCA_964385675.1 uncultured Saprospiraceae bacterium | reverse complement strand
AAATACCTGATACCTTATCTTCAGGTACACCTACTTTAGCTGCAATTTCTTTAATTTTACCTTCATCAAAGAAGCCCTTAACCATTCCAAGAATGTCCATTTTAATTAAAATTTTAGTTTTAGGTTAGAGATGACGCAACAAATAATCTACCCGTCTGACTTGTCAAATTTTCATTGTTTCCCGATAGCTATCGGGATTACATTTTCCTTACATAGCCCACTATGTGCGTCAAATGTGCCTTGAACACTAAAAATTTTACTGCGTCATTTGGGGTAGATTATTTATTTCCTCATCCCTGAAAAAATTTACCACTGAATAACTAATCTAATCAGCCATCCAATGTATTGACGCAATATGCAGCCATAAGATACATTATTTTTTTCTAAATATGAAAAATCTACACCTCCTATTACCAATCAACTGTTTTAAACAATAAAATGAGTGTTCATTACTTCCTCTCATAACTGCTAACCGCCTACTGTTCACTGCACTAATTCGTATCCCAAATTGTTAGATAATTCTCAGCAGAGGTGCTTTTAAACAAATAAAATATGACATCATGATTAGAACCTTTTAGTTCTTTAATGTACTTTTTTGGTACTTGTTCCCACAGTAAATCCAGATTAATATGTCCTTTCCAATCAGGATGAAGCGTTGATTTAAAAAATGCTGAGGCATCCTCTATCCCTAATGACTTGGAAACTCGGATATAATCTCTTTTGGAAGCAAATCCTAGAAACTCGCCATAGTCCCCATCAATAGCTGGAAATTTCCAATCTTGCCACGATAAGATAGAAGGCGTTTGCATTTCCACAATATCCGTTTTTTGTCTTGCTTCTTTCAAGATTTCCTCAGCAGATTTATTGGGATATAATTCGGCTAATTGATTAACCAATCCTTGCCCATCCGCATCATTGGTATAAATTTCTAAGGGCTTTAATTCTCCTGCCAATAAGCAATCACCACAAATCGCTGTAATTGTTTTTTCACCGTAAAACAATTCACCGTCAAAGCACTTTTTAGTTTTTTTACAACAGTCACAAACCACCTCTCCTTCCAAATAGGCACCAAATCGCTCTGGATATTTAAAGTATTTAAACGTCATTTTTTTTAAATAAGACAATCTAAAGTCGTATGTCGAAAGTCGATTGTCGTTGATACAAAATCATTTATGTAAAATTACAATTTACCATTGAAAACAACCTTACATTAAAAATGATTGTTTCAATTATGCTTTAAATCATGTTTAAAATCAAATTATATAAATCGAATCATCATGGACAGAAATAAACTTATTTTTTGGATTAGCACAGGCTTACTTTCCATTTTAATGCTCTTCTCAGCCGGTATGTATTTTACCAATTACGATACAATTAGCGAAGCTGTTACAGGATTAGGGTATCCTGCTTTTATCATTTATCCTTTAGGGACAGCTAAAATTTTAGGCTTAATCGCTATTTGGTCAAGACTTTCTCACACCTTAAAAGAGTGGGCGTATGCAGGCTTTTTCTTTGATACGGCTTTAGCGACACAAGCACACTTGATGGCACAAGATGGTGCTCATATTCCAGCAATGGTTGGTTTGGTCTTAGTGTTAGTTTCATATTGGGCTGGTAATAAAATGGAAAATCAAGTTCCTAAATCCGATTCCAAGATATTAGACGAATTTATGTTAAAAGATGGGAAGTAATTAAATGCAGTATAATATCATTAACTTGCAATAGACTGAAATTTAAATTATAAAATCAGCCTTTTCATTTTTTCAAAATCCTAACTCTTTCAATTCTTAAAAGGATAATATAATGAGTAATTATATTATCCTCCATGTTTAAATATCTGATGAAATACACCAAGTAAAACATCCACGGTATCCACAAAATAACTCTCTTTATCTACATATAAATTCTTATCAACTAACTTTAAAAATTTCCATTCCCCTGCGGTAGTAGAACAGCCCCAAATTATAGATATAGGCTTACCCTTTTCTTGGTTAAATTTTTGAGCACCCACCATTTGAGCAGTACATTGAGCTACTCCGTAGTCCATATCCTCCTTTTTAGCTTCCGTGAAAGAAACCACAGGAGCTTCTAATAGAACAGCATCTCGTTTTTTAACAAAAAAGAAATCACAAGGTCCATTCAAGTCATTTTTAGGGTCAACATTTAATTCTTCGCCAGAAAATAATGTATAAGTGTCCTTGTGAGCATTGTAAATATCTAATAAAATCGGCGAGATAAATCGCTCTGATTTAGATTTTTCATTGGATGAAGGAAGAGTTTTTGCAATCTCAAGTGTTTGTACTAACCAATCAGAAGGCTGTACAGGATTTACATTTTTAAATAAATTAGCACTTGTCACCTCTAATCCAAATTTTTCTGCAACTTGCTTTAATGTTTTGTAATTGCTGTAAGCCATATTTATTTAACTTTTATTGTAATCAAATATACAATTTTAAAATGATAATGTGTTTTGAATTATCCTGTGTTTATATGAATTTTAAAAAAAATCAACTTTTTTTAAACCCTATGGAACTATTACAAACCTCATCCAGTTAGTATCATCGAATTGCATAGGCAATCAACAATACATACAAAAAATATCATCTACTATTCAACTTTGAAAGGGTTATTAGATAAGATGAAAGCAACTAAAAAAAATTCAAATTCAAGGGAACTAATCCAAATTGATTTGAATTAAATAAGACAAATTAGCAAACTAAATTTTTTAAGATTCAAAAGATGTTATCCAAATACCAACATAGTATGCGACTCAGCTTTCTGAAACGACAAGGCAAAAATGATAAACGAGGGATTACCCTGTTTATTCAGCGATTTAGCCAGAAGGTCGGTCAGAAACAGAAGCAGATGGTAGCAACCCCACAGGGTAGCATCGCCATTCTCTTCTAAGCAAAGACCACAGTTGATACCAAAGTCAACTTTACCAAAGTTTTTAAAAGTAGTCTTGATACCAATGATTTGTGTTACTTCGTAGTTCAATGGTTGAACAATAAACTGTCACTTTATAGGTTGTAGGTTCGATTCCTACCGAGGGCTTAATGCCTAATACACAATCAACTTTTGTTCTAACTGCTTTTAAAAATTTCAACTAAAATACTGAAAATAAGATTGATACCGACGCATTGTGTTACTCCGCCCGTGTAGTTCAAAGGTTAGAACGCTTGCAAAATACGTAAGATATAGGGGTTCGAGTCCCTTCACGAGATTTCAAACACAATCACCTTTTTGTTCAATCTACTTTTACAATCAATAGAAAAATTAGAAAGTGGGAAGTGATACCAATAGCTTGTGTTACTTCGTAGTCTAACTGGTTAAGACGCTGGATTTTGGTTCTAGTATTTGCAGGTTCGAGCCCTGTCGAAAACAACAAACACACAACTAACCATTGTTCATTTTTCACTTTCTAATTTTGTTTTCAATCGTCAGCGTACACACTGACAGTTAATAGTATTTATAAATAATTTAATTCAAAACAAAATATAAAAATTACGCATCATGACTAGAATTTATAATAGCCACGGCGGTCTAGGTATCAAACGAAAAGTATTCGCAACATTTGCTTTTATTACTTTTCAAAAGGGTGCGTAGCTTAGTCGGTTAAAGCATCTGACTTTTAATCAGAGGATCGTAGGTTCGAGTCCTACCGCACTCACACTTTATAATTTTGAATTTTGAATGAAGTAATTTTGAATGTTTACTTAATTCACCACTTGTTTAAATAGACTTGTTTTACTT
>CAYLSF010000878.1:0-3754 GCA_964385675.1 uncultured Saprospiraceae bacterium | reverse complement strand
AGCCTTAGCGATTTACAAAAAACACTTTGAGGGAAGACCATTTAATTATAAGAAATTTATAGACCTATTTTCAGAAAAAGATTTAAAATCTACAAGTGTCATTAACTTTTGTATGCGAGTAAGTGACAAGTTCATGAAAAATAATCAAGGTAACTCTGCCAACGATTACAAGTATTTGGCAAATGCTATTCGCAAGGTATCACCTAATGATTTAACCTTTGATGAATTTACAGAAGAATGGTTATGTGAATTTGAAGATTATTTTACTTCTAAAGGCACAAAGTGTTTTAATCACATGAAGCACTTAAAAGCATTGTATAACAAGGCAATTCAAAGAAGGTTAGTAGATTTCAAAAAGACTCCATTTAAGGGGCAGTTGAACCCTTATGGTTACGATATTAGTAAACTAAAAAAACGAAGGGGACGACAATATTCTACAAGACTAAAAGCCTTATCCAAACAGCAACTTGAACAATTAATGAATTATACACCAACCACTTTAGCAGAAGAAAAATATTTAGATATGTGGTTTTTCAGTTACTATACTTTTGGTGTAAATATGACAGATATTGCTATGCTTCAACATGACCAAATAGAACGTAATCGTTGGTTTTATAAAAGGTCAAAAACAGGTGTTGGCTTAATGAGTGGTAAACCATTACTATCAGAAGCACAAGCAATTATTAAAAAGTATGATACAGGAGGGAAGTATATATTTGAAATTTTGAATGGTTATGATACAGATGAAGAAACAAGGGTAAAAAGAATACACCGCTATTCTACTCGTATAACAAAGGCGTGTATGAGAATTTCTAAAAAGTTGGGATTTAAAACACACTTTACTTTTTATTCAGCACGTCATACTTCTGCTACATTAGCTCTTAATTCTGGGGCAGATAGAAATACAGTTTCTCATTTATTAGACCATAAAAACTTTACGACCATTGATAATTATGTGGGAAGAGCAGATGATGATAATGTATTGGAAGCCTTGCAAATCCTTAGATTAAGTAATAAATAGACATTTTAGATGATGTGATGGAATGAGTGAATAACTCATTCCATTTTTCATATCGCAGAAATATGTTAGTAGAATGAAATCAACTCCCCTTTCACATTCTTCCAATCTCGAAAAAAGGTATCAACCGCTAGATTATTAAGATTTTTGAATAGGAAATAATCTTTGACATCTTCATAGTAAGATTGATTTTTCAACCTATCAATTACTGCTTTTTCGATAGATTCAAATTCAAAAAGGGCAACCACACCATGACCAATTTCAAGGTTGTATTTTTCGCTAGGACTACCAAGTTCAATACATTGTGCGTGTTTTCGGAGTTGGTCTAATACCCTTTTGGTGTCTTTTCCATTGTACATTTCAAAAAGGAATAACTTATAACCTTCTGCGGTATTGAGCAAAAAGTTAGCATCGGGAATAAGGTAATTATTATCGGGTAAGTCAATTTTGGTTTTAGCTCTAAGGTTTTTGTCTGTCCTATTATTGCCTGTTTTATCAAAATATGTATCAAAAAATAGCACTTCAAACTTACTCTTTTCTGACCATTGATAAAGAGCTATTTGAAAATCAATGGTGTTTTTACGATGAAAATAATCTTTTGTAAAGGTAGTTTTTCCAATAGGTATTTTAATCGTTTCTTCCTCCATATACAAATCCTCCATCAATAGTCTTTTGCCGTATTTGGATAAAAAATAGACGTTTTCCAACCTCCCCTTTTTGGGAACAAAATTGGCAAAAACACTACACTCTATTAATGGTTTTTTACTATCAATCAGAGCTTTTAATTGCTTTCTTAGATAAGGAATATTACCTGTACCTACATAAATTTTCATCAATTGAGAGACGGTAAGATATTTATATCTCGCTACGGCTAGTAAGATTTGTGTTTGAACATTATTAATTAATCTCATGCTGTGGTTAGCGTTTAAATTTCGGTTTTATTTTATTTTGGTTGTTGCTAGATTTTCTATTGTTCGTTGTCTGATTTCGTCCTTTAGTAGGCTCTATTTTTCTATAATATCCAGATTCGTAAACCATGTAATGTAGTAGTTCTTTAAACTCCTTATCGGATAGATAAAATCGACTTTCTTTATTTAATAAATATGTAGGCGTTTTGACTCTCAAAGCAGGTTTCAAAGTATCTTTATTATAGACATGAAAATTAAATTTTGGTGTCTTTTGTAAGACTTTGACAGGAACATGAGTTTCTTGGTGCATTAGTCTTGCTGATTTTACTCCTGAATTTCCTACTATTTTTAAAGCTGTATTTCCTAATATAGTGTCTCTTGTGTCTGTGTCCATTTCTTGACCTACTACTTGATTAGATAAGACTAAATGTAAACCGTATTTTCTTAATTCAGTTATGATTTTCCTCACTTTTGGATTGATAAAATTTTGAAATTCATCTATGAAAAGATAAGTCGGTTTTCTAAATTCTTCGGGGGTATCTACTCTTCTAAGAGCGATACTTTGCATCATTGCAAACATCAATTTTCCAATCGCACTTGATACTTCTTCTCCTCTTCCTTTGGCTAAATTGAAAATTAACACCTTTCCGCTATTGAGAGCAGATTGTAAATTAATGGTACTTTTACCATTTAAGAAATTACTAAACGCATCATAATTTAAAAGGGTTTGAAGTCTTGTATAAATACTAGATTTCGTAGTCTTGTAGGTGGAATCAAAAAACTTTTCTGCAAAAAATCTTCTGTGGTCTTCATTCGCACTTTTCAATCCTTCTTTGACATATCTTTCATTATTATTGTCATCCATAAAGATTTGTAAATCTCTTAATCCTGTATCATTCATCCTTAAAAGTGTGGCGATACAAGGGGCTAAAAGTGCTTGCATTTGAGTTGAAAAATCAGCGTCACCAGGAATAACTCCAACAAAAGCGGAAACTAATTCTTGGGTCAGTATTTTGATATTATCCTTCGTCTTTTTTCTAAGGTCAAAAGGGTTAATGACACAAGTAAACTCCTCTTTCGTTTTTAGAAGTTTATTTACGTAGGGGTCAATATATATAACCCTCTCCCTGCCTTTATTTAATACAAATTTGAAAACCTGTTCTGCTAGATCACCATGGGGATCTAGTAACACCAAACTATTTTCATACTGCTTGGTTTTAGGGTGTTTTGTTTTAGTTATGTGTTGTAAATAGTAAAACATCAAACTCATTAATTGACTTTTCCCACTACCCGTTTCACTTACAATGTAAGTATGACGTTTCATTGCTTTTTTGGGGAAATAGACAGGCATCTTGAACTGTAAAAAAAAATCCCAAATCGGTATCTTATACAATGATAACAACTTATAATAGGATTCAATATTGTTTTTATAATCGGTGGTAATTTTCTTACGATGTATCTCATCACGAATACCTAAAAAGCTAAAAACTCGAAAGTGTTTAAAGTCATCTTCCTTAATCGTTAAGTCAAATAAACTACTAAATTCTTTAAAGTAAAATCCTCTACTTTCAAAATAGAACACATAATCTTTACTAAATTTTGTAGCCTTGTCTATTTTTTTATCAATATAATTAACCCACCATTCCATGACAGTACAAAACATTTCCTCCGTCCAATGTCCATGCGTGTCACCAACATAAACTTTCTCATTAGGAGCAAAATCATCAGATAAGTTAAAACCAACTGCTTCTAATGCGACCTTCTGTAATTGTTCCAAGAGTGATTCAGACAACCTCATAATAATTAAATTTTGAGTATGTTTTTAAGT
>CAYLSF010000877.1:0-3755 GCA_964385675.1 uncultured Saprospiraceae bacterium | reverse complement strand
GTCTTTTTGTATCAAAAAGTGTTAACTACTTTTTAGTTGTTTTGATTCATCTCGAATTTATATAAAAGCGATTTTGATAATTAGTGAAGTGAAATCTTAAAAGGTGACTAGTGAGCGGAAATTTTCTTACTTTTTCTTAAGATAAATCATGCTATTCTAACTAAATAATGATGAAGTGAGTAGATCTAAATATCAATGATAGATTTGAAACAAATCTTCTGAGGTTTCAGCATAAATAATATATTTTGATTATCGAAATTCGATGGTTGATTATCAAATTTCTACGTTTTTCGTCAACATAAACCCTAGAAAAGAAGTTTCTTTGTGGTTAGAAAATGTATAGTCGAGTTTATTCGACCTATTGTTATATTGTCGAATAACCTCGACGTTACAAATAAAATAACAGATGTTAAGTTACGAAAATCCAAGTTTGGTTTTACATGATACAAGTTTTGAAACCCCTACTATTACATACAGAAGTCCTTCTAATTTAGCGATTGTCAAATATTGGGGGAAATATGGTGTACAATTGCCTCGTAATCCTTCAATTAGCTTAACGCTCAATAATGCTTTTACAGAAACTACCTTGGACTTTAAACCCAAAACCAGTAAGCAAAAAGGAATTCAATTGGACTTTTATTTTGAAGAGAAATCTAATGAGGCGTTCAAGACAAAGATTATTCGGTTTTTGGAAAAAATACAACCTATCTTTCCATTTTTGACACAATTAGAATTAACTATTTCTTCCTTTAATTCCTTTCCACATTCGGCAGGCATTGCCTCCTCTGCTTCTAGTATGAGTGCGTTAGCGATGTGTTTATGTGAATTAGAGCGTACCCTTTTCGGTAACTTACAAGACCAACAAGAATTTTTAAAAAAAGCTTCTTTTATCTCCCGATTAGGGTCGGGTAGTGCAAGTCGTTCTGTTTATCCAATAGCGGCTATGTGGGGAGAACTAGCGGATGTTCCAAATGCTTCAAATCTATACGCCATTCCGTTTGAGCAAAATGTGCATCCTGTATTTAAAACCTTTCACGATGATATTTTAATTATTAGTAGAGGGGAAAAATCAGTTTCTAGTACAGCTGGTCATGCTTTAATGGAAGGGAATATTTACGCTCAAAATCGTTACGAGCAAGCAAGAAATCGCTGCCGTGAACTCATGGTAGCTTTGGAAAAGGGAGATCTGGAAACCTTTGGCCAAATTGCTGAAAATGAAGCATTAACGCTTCATGCCTTAATGATGTGTTCTGAGCCTTCTTACATGCTGATGAAACCCAATTCTATCACTTGTATTGAAAAAGTCAGAGCTTATCGAGAGAAAACTAACCATCCTTTATATTTTAGCTTAGATGCTGGACCAAATCTACATTTACTTTATCCCGATGCCATTAAAGCAGAAGTTCAAGCCTTTATTAAAACGGAATTAGCTCCGTATTGTGAAAATGAAGAATGGATAGCGGATGAAGTAGGGGAGGGAGCGAAGCGAATTTAATGAATTTTGGATTTCGGAAAATTTAGAAGTCAATTAAAAAGAGTCAATCTATTTCTACATTTTTAAGTCAAAACTTACTCTAAATCCTTATAGTGGATAATTCGTAACTTGAAATCTTTTAATTTAGTTACATGATAAAGCAATGCACTTTACTTTCCATCTTAATTTTCCTTTTAACTAGTTGTGGAGAAGAACAACCTGTCGAAGTCGAAGAAATGGTTGCTCCAATGAAAGTTATGCCTAAAGGGTTTACGCAAAAAATAGTGAAAAATCAATATTCAATTTACATTCCTAACTATCTACAAGAGACAACTTCTTTGAGTGAAGATGCTTCTTTTCAGGCGGTTAATGCTGCTAAAGAAATTTATACCGTTGTTATTGATGAACCGATTGATGATTTTGTAGAATATTATTGGGACTTAGGTATTTACGATCATTCCAAAACAGAACTTCAAAACTATAGAGAAAGTCAATTAGCCTATTTCGTTAAAAGTGGAGAACTTATCAAAAAAGGAGAAATCATAGAAAAGTCTTTTGGGGATAAATATGGAGAACTTACCTATGTTATTTCAAAGGTAGATGATGTCGATATTTATTATGCTATCGGTTTTGTGCAGGGTAAAGATACTTTTTATTACATCTTTGCTTGGACGCTCAATGAACAACAAGATGCCTATAGGCAAGATTTGTTTAATATTATTAAGTCATTTCGAGAGGAGTGATTTGGTTATTTTATAGTTATTGCTCGCTGTAAGTAGGTTTAATAATACACTTACAGCGAGTAATAATATTTTATTATCCGCTGTAAGTGTTGTAAATTGCATACTTACAGCGGGTAATAAAATAATAAATGTAATGGAAACCTTAATTGGTAGAAAAGAAGAGCAGAAAATTTTACAGAAAGCATTAGTTTCCTCGGGGGCTGAAATGATAGCGGTAATTGGTAGAAGGCGAGTAGGAAAAACATTTTTAATAGAATCTGTTTATCAAGAACGGATTGTTTTTCAGATCACTGGCTTACAAAATCAATCAAAAAGAAAACAACTCCGAAATTTTCAAGACCAACTATCAGAATACTCGCAATCAGATTTACCTATTAAATTACCAGATGATTGGTTAGAAGCCTTTCAAATGTTGAGAACCTATTTAAAGACCATAGTGGACTCTACAAAAAAGGTTATTTTTTTAGATGAATTACCATGGCTAGCAACACATAAATCTGGTTTCTTAAGTGCATTTGGATATTTCTGGAACACTTGGGCGTCTAAACAAAACTTAATCGTTGTAATTTGTGGTTCAGCGGCTTCATGGATGATTCAGAAAGTTGTGAATAATAAAGGAGGATTGCATAATCGAATTACAAGACGCATCTATTTAGAACCTTTTAGCTTAGCAGAAACAATGACTTTCTTACAAAGTCGTCATATTTATTTTAATTACTATCAAGTGATTACGTTATATATGGCAATGGGAGGAATTCCTCATTATTTAAAAGAAATAGAATCTGACAAAAGTGCTGTGCAAAATATTGATACTATATGTTTTTCTAAAAATGGTCTTTTAAAAGATGAGTTTTTAAGACTATATCCCTCTTTATTTTCCAATGCAGACAAACACTTCAAAATTGTTCGACTACTGGCTACCAAACGACAAGGTTTAACCCGTAAAGAAATTGCTCGTCATACTCAAATTGCAGATGGAGGAGGATTAACTAAAGTATTAGAAGAATTAACTTATTCTGGATTCTTATCCTTATTTCCTGTTTTGGGTAAGAAAAAACGAGGAAAACTTTATCGCTTAACCGATGAATATTCTTTGTTTTACTTACAATTTATCGAAAGTAGTACCGATAACTATCGGTATCAAGGTAAAGGAATATGGCAACATCTTAGCCAAACACAACAGTATAAAAGTTGGAGTGGCTATGCTTTTGAAAGTATCTGCTTAAAGCACGTTCAGCAAATAAAAATGGCATTGAATATTGCGGGGATTTACTCTTTAGCTTCTAGTTATTATCAAAAAGGGGATGATACACAACAAGGTATTCAGATTGATCTATTATTAGATAGAAATGATCAAGTAATCAATTTATTTGAACTTAAATTCTACAAAGAACCCTATACCCTTACTAAATCTTATGCTCAACAATTGCGACAAAAGATGGCAGCATTTCGTTATCATACACAGACTAAAAAACAACTCACTTGGATTTTAATTAGTCCTTATGGTTTAGTTCAAAATAAACATAGTTTAGGGTTAA
>CAYLSF010000876.1:0-3755 GCA_964385675.1 uncultured Saprospiraceae bacterium | reverse complement strand
TCGATTCAAATTACATTTTATACTTTATCAATCAAATGCAGTCCTATAACATAAGTACGCTGTATTTAACTCAAAATCACAAAAAATGGTGCAGACTCAACCTTCTCTACATCTAAGAATATTGATAATTAGTCTATATCTCGGCTCAATCGCCCTATTTGTATTGGGTTTAATGAATCCAATTCTTGAAAATTCAGTTTTATTGGGCTTACAACGCAATGATATTTATTTGATAGGTTCGGTAGAGTATTTTTATGAAGAGCGAGAATATTTTGTAGGGGCACTAATTTTGGTATTTACCTTTATTTTTCCGATTTTCAAGTATATATTCTTAGGGTTTAAGGTTTTAAATATTAGACTTACCTTTGAGAAAGCAATTGCAGGAGTAGTTGAATTGATTAATAAGTGGGCAATGCTAGATGTATTTGTTGTTGCTTTAATTATTATTAATATGAAATTCAATTCTTTATTTATTACTTCTAGCATAAAATCAGGAACTACATACTTTGCTGCTTCTGTACTGGTTATGATGATATGTTCCTGGATTGTCAAAAAACGAATGGTAGGGGTTAGTGATTAGTGGATTAGTTAGCTAGTGATTAGTTATCTATGTGATGGAGAAACTTAACTCCGTTTTAATAATTTCACTTGTTAAGGATAGACTAAAATGATGATTAAAATTAATCTTGGTAATCAATTAGGTTTAAATTTAAAAGAACTTCCAATAAATACTGGGAGCATTTTGGGAATGTTCTTGAGTTCTTTATTGCTTATGATTAGCAGTAGTTGTACGCAGAAAACTACTGATAAGACGGATAGCGAGCCGATAAATATAGTTGAAGATACTGTATCTAACTTAATTACCATTCCTTATCAAGTGAATCAACCTGACGAAACAATTGAGTTGCCTCTCTATTTAGATGAAATATCAGGATTAGGATTTTATTCCGATAAAGAAATTGCTTGTGTTCAAGATGAAGAGGGAATTGTCGTTTTTTATGATGTTCAACAAAAAGAAATTTCTGATAAAATTCCTTTTGGAGAAGATGGTGACTATGAAGGCATAGAAGCAGTTAATGGAATTATTTATGTCTTACGAAATGATGGAACACTATTTAGAATTGAAAATATTGGAACAACTCAACAAAGAACGAAAAAGCTCAAAACTAAATTAGATATAACGTATGATACGGAAGGATTGACCTATAATCCAACAACAGAACAGCTTTTAATTGCGTGCAAAGGTAAAGGAGGAGAAGGCACAAAGTATCAAAATAAAAAGAGTGTTTACACATATGATTTAAAAACAGAGAAATTTAATAAAATACCAAAATTCACAATTCCTAGAGAAGAATTATACTTTTTTATTCAACAGCATGATTTGGTCAACTTAGCTTTTTATCCCAACGAACCCATGCCGTTTCAACCATCTGCCATTGCTATTCATCCGCCTACAGGTTACTACTATATTTTATCTGCTGAAAATCGAATGTTGCTCGTTTTAAACGAACAAGAAGAAATCATCTACTTAACTCAATTGGATAAATCCATTTTTCCAAAGCCCGAAGGCATTACCTTTGATTCTAGTGGTGACTTATATATCGCTACAGAAGCTAAGAATGAAACTGCTGTTTTAGCTAAGTTTGCGATGCAGGATTAAATCACTTATCAGCTATTCTCAGTTTAGAGAATTTAATATTTATTAGCTCTTATTTATCATTACAATCCATTATTTGCGTAGCATATTTTCAAAAAATGGATGTATTTAATTTACAAACCATTACAAATACTAAAAAAGCTAAACCGAGAACAGCTGATCACTTATCGTAACTATTCAGCATAATCTTAACCTACTATCATTCCTGCGAAAAAAGCTCCCCTGTCAAAGTACTATGTAAAAACCAACGATTTTAAATCGTTGAAATCGACTTTTTTATTATTTTTAATTCAGTTGTAACTATTCAGTTAAATTAATATTTCATCAACCAAACTATAACCAATTATGGAGCAATCAAGACGAACGTTCATTAAAAAAACAGCTATTACCACGACGGCTTTAGCTTTGGGAACACCCGTTGTAAAAGGAGTATCAAAAGACCAGAAACCAATTTCACCAAATGATAAAATACGAGTGGGGGTGATAGGTTGCAACGGAATGGGGTGGAGTAATATGAATTCGATGCTCAAAAATAAGGTAGTCGATTGTGTAGCATTATGTGATGTAGATGAAAATGTATTAAAAAGAAGAAGTGAAAACGTCAAAGAACAACGAGGCAATACGCCAAAGTTGTATAAAGACTATCGGCAACTCATAGCAGATAAAAATATTGATGCCGTCATCGTAGGTACTCCTGATCATTGGCATTGTTTACCTATGGTAGAAAGTGTACAAGCTGGTAAACATGTTTATGTAGAAAAGCCTATTGCCAATACGATTGAAGAGTGTAACTTAATGGTGGCAGCCGCAAAGCAGTCGGGAAAAATCGTGCAAGTAGGACAATGGCAACGAAGTGGTACACATTACAAAGCAGCGATTGATATTGTTCGTTCTGGAAAATTGGGTAATATTCGACTCGTAAAAGTATGGGCATATCAAGGCTGGATGAAGCCTGTAAATAAAGTAGCAGATAGTGCTGCCCCTAAAGGAGTAGATTATGATTTTTGGCTAGGCCCTGCTCCTAGAAGAACATTTAATAAAAATCGATTTCATTTCAATTTTAGATGGTTTTGGGATTATGCTGGTGGTTTAATGACCGATTGGGGCGTTCATGAAATTGATATTGCATTATATGCTATGCAGGCTATTGCACCTATTTCGGTAATGGCAACGGGCGGAAAACTAGCCTATCCTGAAGATGCTTCAGAGACACCTGACACGCTTCAAGCTGTTTTTCAATACAATGATTTTAATATGCTTTGGGAACACGCTACAGGAATTGATCAAGGGCCATACGGTAGGCGAGAGGGTATTGCTTTTATTGGAAATAACGGTACACTTATCGTTAATCGCAATGGCTATGAAGTTTTGGTGGAGCGAGTCTCTAAAGGATATAGCTCTTGGGGAGAGGATAAAATGGAACGCATCGAAAAGGTTGAGCGTCCTAAAGGTGTGAGTTATCTAGACTTACACACTAAAAATTTCATTGAAGCGATTCAATCTAATGATGCCTCTATACTTAAAACACCAATTGAGTCTGGAAGCGTAGCAGCTATCAATGCACAAATGGGAAATATTGCGTATAAAACAGGTCGCAAAGTATATTGGAATCCTACTAAAGGTAAATTTATTAAGAATAAACAAGCGAATAAGCTAATTAAAGCAAAATACCATAACGGTTGGAAATTACCTAAAATCTAATCACATCATAAAACTTCCAACAAAGAAAAATCCCCTTTTGCCTTAGCAGAAGGGGATTTCTAATATTAATATTGCTATGTTATGATATGAATGGTTTTTTTAATTCTTAATCTTTATCTCGATAGTTAACAATTATCAATTATTTCATTCCAAAAACAGGATCATTATCTGTAGTCATGTAATCGTTGTATGCTTTAACAATTTTTGCTACTTGCTTGAATCCGTATCCTGGTGTTCCAATTTTAGCTCTTAACTCTGGATAATCAACGGTCATGTGCTTCATGATTCTTTTATAGTTCTTACGCGTTACTTCTTCCATTTGCTCTCCTTTCTCAACATACATTGTTTTTTGTAAAGGATTATTTTGCATTCTAGTTTCATGGAAGAAATTATAGAA
>CAYLSF010000875.1:0-3756 GCA_964385675.1 uncultured Saprospiraceae bacterium | reverse complement strand
TAATCAGAACGAAAATTGTCTTTATTTCTGTAGCTTTAGCTATGGAAATAGAAATAGCTGAAGTGAAGTATTGGCTCTTAAGAGCTGCTAAGCATCTATTAAAGAGTTCTAAGACAACTTCTTTGTATATAATGTTGAGGAACATACTTACAAATTTAAATATTTCACTCTTTTGGTCAAAGAAATTATGTTGGGAATGCTCAAAAATTCGGGAAGTTGTTTTTTGAGCATTTTTTATCAACTAATTTCATCAACTTCCATGTGTTCTACTAAAAAAAATTCATTACAATGCAAATTTACAAAAATAATATCAAGCAATATCAGCAAAATAAGCCTCCATTTTTTTGAATATAAAGAGACCTAGTACAAATAATAGAATTGCGGAACAACTACTAATACTTACAATTATCCAATCTAAAGTAGTAGTTAACAAACTAGCCCTAGCGAGTAATATTGCTCCTGTTATAGGATTTAATGCTAAAATATATTTTAAATAAGGTATGGATTCAAATAACCTCAAAGGATAAAAGACAGGTGTAATAAATAACATAAACTGTATCATAAAAGGAATAACATATCTAAAATCTCGATATTGAATATTTAAAGAAGCAAGTAATGTACCCAAACCAAATGTAGTGATGAGTGTAAGTAGAAGTGCTGCTATAAATAAAAAAGGAGTCCATACGGAGAGGGATATATCACTTAAAAATAGGTAGCCTAACAAGATAATGGTAAAAATTAGTAATGAAATCATAAAATCAAATGTAGCTACAAGAATACTTGAAATAGGAATAATCAATCTAGGGAAATATATTTTTTTTATAATCTGTGCATTATTAACCATGCTATTCGCAGAACTGGACAGTCCTGCACTAAATAAATTCCAATAAATTAAACCAGATAAATAAAAGATAGGGGCAGGTATATTGTCTGTGGATATTTTAAGTCCTTTACTAAAAAACAATACAAACACACCCATCATCAATAAAGGTTGCAAAATAACCCATAAGAATCCCAAGATTGTTTGCTTATATTTTACTTTAATATCACGCCAAGTAAAAAAGTAGAATAACTCTCGATATTGCCATAATTCTTTCCAATTAAGCCTTAGCTGTTTCTGTGGTTTTATGATGTAATCAGTCTCTATCATATAGTGTATAGGTAGCTTTAGTCACTTAATATTAACAAAAGAAATAGGCAGCTTTAACTACCTGATATCAATACAAAGATACGAGCAAAGTAAATAACCGACAAATTTCCATTATAAATAAGAAGAAAGTCTGTTCATGATTAATTAAATTTGTATGAATTTTTGACAATGGACTAAGTTTCCTTAAAATCAAAATTATATGAAAACTAAAGTATTATTGATATTATTTGTAAATACAATGTTTGCAGGAATATTACAAGGACAAATGGTTGTTGGTACAGATACACTGTATGGTAATGAATGGATAGTTCCTACACAAAATTATTATAAAATAAAAGTAGAAGAAGATGGAGTCTATAAATTAGACTTCAATATATTAAATTCTGCTGGAGTCTTTAGTGCCGTAAATATACCTCAAGGTGCTGATTTTCAGTTGTACGTCTTGGGAGAACAAGTGCCTATTTATGTTAGTAATGCTGGAGCTTTTTCTAGTGGAGATTATATTGCGTTTTATGGGCTGAAAAATAGGGGAGAATTAGACAAACATATTTACAATGATCCTGATAATCAGATTAACCCGTTATATAGTCTTTTTTCAGATACAGCAACCTATTATTTAACATGGAATAGCGGTAATAATGGAGCGGAACAATATGTAAATACTCCTAATGACATGACCAATTTACCAATGAAAGAAGATTACTGTTGGTACGAAAGTGTATTAGAATATCATGAACAACATCAGATAGGTAAAGCTTATGCTGGTTCTTCTGATGTTAGTGCAAAATATGATATAGGCGAGGGATTTACTAAAAATACATTTAGTTCTAGTCAAACATTTAATGTACCGACTCCAGGTTTATATACAAATGGTCCAAGTGCCGAGATTGATGTGCGATTATACTCTAAATCAGGAGCTCACGATATAAAAGTTGATGTAGAAGGAACAAACTATGTGCAAGATGTTTATTCTAATTATGCAGTAAAAGAATATACGATATCTGTGCCTTCTAGTGGTTTATCAAACACTACACAAGTGCAAATTACAGGAAATGCTTCTTCGGATGATAAGTTTTATATTTCAAATGTGATAGCAAACTATCCAATGACGTTTGATTTCAACAATGAAGATTGGTTGAAATTTGATTTAACAACAAATAACCAAAGGCAATATTTAGAAATAACGAATTTTAATCATGGAGGACAAGCACCAATTTTATATGATTTGACTAATCAAATAATAATCACTACACAATTAAATGGTAGTGCTGTTGAGGTTGTTTTACCATCATCAGTTAGTGACAGAAAATTAATTTTAATAAGCCAAACAGCGTTTAAAACACCATTATCTATTAATGAAGTTGTTATGCAAGACTTTGCACAAATGCAAGGTAATTATATTATACTATCACATTCTAAGTTATTTGATGATGGAAATGGTGTTGACTATGTTCAAAATTACGCTAATTATCGTTCGTCTATTCAGGGGGGAGGCTATAGTACCATAGTTGTAGATATTCAACAAGTGTATGAACAGTTTGGATATGGTATTCGAAATCATGAGCAGGCTATTCGTAATTTTGTGCAATGGACTATTCAAAACTGGAATACAGAAATGCTTTTTATTATTGGAAAAGGAGCATACTATAGAAATTATAGATTAAAAAATGCTAGTTATAATGCTCAACACGATTTAATCCCAACCTTTGGCTTTCCTTCATCCGATAACTTATTAACAGCTAGATTTGACTCTGATGAACCCAGTATTCCTGTAGGTAGAATCGCAGCATTTACGCCTGATATGGTACGACAATACTTGAAAAAAATTCAGGATATGGAGACTATTCAACAAGGGGCATCACAAACTATAGAGGAAAAGGCTTGGATGAAAAATGTGTTACATTTAGGTGGAGGAGATATTGCTATTCAAGATTTTATTAAGAATAGATTAGAAGATATGGGAGATTCTTTGGAGCAATCACTCTTTGGGGCAAATGTACTAGCACTATACAAAAACTCTACTAATGCCGTGCAATCTGTAGGGGTAGAAGAGGTGACTAATTTTATTAATCAAGGGGTATCATGGTTAACATTTTTTGGACATTCTGCTCCTAATACATTAGATTTTGATATTGGAGATCCTAATCAATATAGTAATGAAGGACGTTATCCTATGATATATGCTATGGGATGTAATACAAATCGTCTATTTGAAACCTCGTCAACCTTGAGTGAAGATTATGTATTTGTAGAAGATAGAGGTGCCATAGGATTTATTGGTTCTACTGCTACGACTAGTTTGACGAATTTAAACATTTATGGTCGGATATTATATGAGAAGATGGGAGGAGAGGATTATGGAAAAACCATAGGAGAATTGATAAAAAATGTAGTTAAAGATTACCCTTTGTCTGGTTATTGGGGGGAATTAGTTAAACATAACATTTTTTTACATGGAGATCCTGCTGTTAAAATATATCCTCATGAAAATCCAGACTATATAGTTGATGAGGCAGCTTCATTGATAGAGCCTAGTTTAGTGAATATTCAACAAGATAGTTTTGAATTTACACTAACTGTAACCAATTTAGGAAAGGGAATTAATG
>CAYLSF010000874.1:0-3758 GCA_964385675.1 uncultured Saprospiraceae bacterium | reverse complement strand
CCAATACACTAACCAATTTGATTTCCTCTTTATTACCATTGGGTGAAAATAACTGTACCAAAATTACATAAATTCCAATTCTAGCTTTGGTCTGTTCAGTTGTTGTACCATCCCATTTATAACTGCCTTGTAATCCTAACAATTCATTATTCGCTAAAGTTTCCACTAATATTCCATTCGCATCAAAAACTGAAATGGTTGCTACATATCCTATTTCATTTAAATTATAATTTAAAATCATCACATCTTCAAATCCATCTCCATCGGGTGAGAATGTAGTTGACGCTAATTCAAATTGAGTAGCAGCAGCCTCCAATTGCCTAAATTGAGAATTTTGATAGGTTGGTGTAGCAAACCCAACAGTGGCTGCGGCTGAGTGCCAGTTCCCTTCATTTTCTGTTGGAATATAAGGATCAATTCGCTCTAATGATACACCATTTTTATTATCAATAAGGGCAAAATGCTCTGTTGCTATATATAATTTTCGATCTATTTCTACTCCATTTGAAAGTAAGATTACGCCACCTTCATCATCTGGAAAAGATGGTAAATCATTTTTAAGTAATTGATTAGGGTTTGCTACTGTATATTGTTCTTGAACAATACTTGGGCTTTCTGTAAAAACAATGTATTCCATTGGAAAAATCAATCGGTTGATTGTTACGGGTTCTACAGCAGCGATTAATCCATCAAAGTTGGCTATTGCTAAATCTGCTAAATTCAAAATCTTGTCTGAACGATTGTAAATCTCTACAAAATCACTTCCTCCTATAAAGGGATTAAATAAGATTTCATTGATAATTAGGTCTACAGGTTCAATATCTTTAGGTAAACCAATTTGTATCGTTTGTTCCGTATCAATAGTATTTCCATTACAATCTTTTACTTCATCATTTACGGTAATGGTATAAATTATATTTTCCTCTAATGATTCATTTAAAGTAATTAGCACGGTATAAAAACTAGGGAACTCTACCACTACATCTTGAATTGTCAAACCATTGTTAATAGTAAAAGCAGAAAGGTTTAAATCATCTTCTAAAGATTTTGAAAAAGTCAATTGAATGATATTGTCAGTTATCGGAAAAGCCATCAATAGTTCAGGCGTTGCTTCATCTATATCATTTGCAAATACAGAATTGATTGAACCTGGTGTCCCGCCAATAGTATTCAAAGAAGCTGCCCAATTACTTTGTCCTTCACAAATCTTATTGGGGTTAATGAGTTCTAGAGACCAACCTCCATCATTTTTATTATTATCATTGTACCAATCTGAAGTATAGGGTACATGATGAATTATACCATTATCTAAATCAAATAATGTAATTTCATCAGCGGTATTTCCTAAAGTTGGTAAATCATCAAGAGGAATAGCTACAATACTAAATTCATTAAAATTAATGTTAAGATCAGCTTCGTAGATGACAATGTAGGTATCGGGTTGAAAAATATAATCTGGTAAAAGAATGGAGTTGCCACCAATTTCTAATTCTATATTTTTTAAATTAAAAACTTTGTTAGAGCGGTTATATAATTCAATATATTCCGTTTCAGGTAACCCCAAAGAAGGGTTAAAGTCAGTGTAAATTTCATTAATCAATATATCATATCGTTCTGCGGCTACAATTTCAAAATACGTAAAATTACCCGTTTGTGAAGCGTTTATATTTCCAAGACAGTCCGCCAATTGTTGAATGGTCAATGTGTAAGTTGTTGCATTACTGAATGGCGTTGAAAAACCAATTTTTACGCTCTTTAAGTCCGCTTGTAAAATAGCAATAGTTGGATTTCCAATTCCATTATTTAATGTATAGTTATTGATATTTTGACTAGAAATAGAGTCTAAAATATCATCAAATACTAGCAATACTGTATCCGCATTGAGTTGAATAATATTTTGCAAAATAGGACTTTGGGTATCTATAATACTATCAAAAATAGAATTTTGTTGTGCAGGTGTTCCGCCCAATGAAGCGTTAGAAGCTCGCCAATTTTGACCGCCTTTGCAGGTTTCATCTGGATTTATCATTTCCAACGTCCAACCCCCATTTTCCTTATTCATATCTTGATACCAAGTTATATCATAATTAACTTGATGGATAATTATTCCATTTTCATCCGCCAAAGTCAACTCATCACTACTATTAGTCAAAGCAGGAAAATTATTGACTGTAATGGCATTTCCAAAATTTAGAAAATCATTTAAATCACTATTATCACAGACAACAACATATTCATTGGGTTGTAGAATATAATTAGGTAACAATTGAGGTGTACTTCCACTCGAAAAACCAAAATTTTCGAGTTGTATGGTTTTAGTAGAGCGGTTGTATAATTCTATAAATTCTGCGTCCGGTAAACCAACTTGCGGTGAAGGATCTGCCATAATTTCATTAATCACTATATCTAACGGGGAGGCAGGTTGAATATCAATAAATATAAAGTTAGCTATTGCTGATGTAATCGCATTTCCATTTATATCTTGCACATCTGTTATCGTCAATTGATTGGTTTGATTAGATATAAAAGGTGTTGAGAAAGTCAATGTGACGGTATTTAAATTAACGGCATCTTGTATTGCATTACTAGGATTTCCAATTCCATTATTGACCGTATAATTATTATTATTTTCAGCAGTATTTACATCCACTTCTTCATCGAAAATGACTTCTAGCTGGGTTGAATTTAGCACATTGACGGTCTGAATAGCTGGTGGAATATTATCAACAAATAATGGTGTAATCAACACATCGTCAAAGTAAAATTTATCTTTTCGAGTATTGGTAAACGTACAATCAAAACCAAAATAGCTCCCTTGAGGATAAGTATTATCGGTAGCTGTACCTTCTAAGCTATAATTTGTGCCATTAGTATAATCTGCCCATAACTCCCAATTCCCAGCATTATCTCTTAATATTCTAACGCTAACTTCGGCAGGATCATTAGCTACAGCACCATCTGTTCCTCTGATTAATACCGTAGAACTCGCTCCATCTTGTCGCCTGAGCTCAATAGCATCATTACTTCCAGATTCCCCTATTCTTAAAAAATAACCATTTAAAGCACTGGTCAAATCGCTATTATTGGAGTTCAGATAGACATTTAATTGATTACTAGCAGAAGGAGCAAATTCTAATCGAACATAAAATTCCCAAATAGTTGAATCTGCTGTTGACACATCGCTATATAATTGAGCCGTTCCTCCTGTAGCAGCATTGAGTTGTAATTCACTATTAGCGTTAACCACAAAATCGGTAGTTGAACCTAACCAAGTTGGGTTATTGGTAAAGTCTCCATCATTGAAATTATCTTGAAATTGAGCAAATACAATAGTATTATACCACATTAAAATAAAAAGGGTTAGCGGTATTTTTTTCATATTTTGAAGTTTTTACTAAAATAGGGATTCATTGAATTAGAAACAAAAGAAATCAATTAATTATTTTAATTAGAGAAGTGAAATCAATGTAAATTAGTATATTAGCAAACACAAAATTATCAAAATGCCTGTAAGAGATTTGGTGCATATTGCTTTAATAAATGCCTTAAAAAAAGATGGATGGACAATTACTCATGATCCTCTATTTGTTAAACTAGGGCGTAGAAAGGGATACATTGATATTGGAGCAGAAAAATTAATTGCTGCTACTAAAGGTAATCGTAAAATTGCAATAGAAGGAAAAGGGTTTTCTGGTCATTCTGAATTATCAGAGTTTGAAAAAGCATTAGGGCAATTCAATTTATACGTACTTGCTTTA
>CAYLSF010000873.1:0-3759 GCA_964385675.1 uncultured Saprospiraceae bacterium | reverse complement strand
AGCATAATCAATCTAATAAATCACTACTATGAAAAGCATTGTTCAGATTAGCTTATTATCAATTTTATTATCCTTGCCCTTTCAATCCTATAGTCAAACCATAGATGAAGAGCAACTTGGAGCTTGGTATATGTATTTTTGGAATACGACCTTAAAAGAAAGTAAATTCGGCTTTCAAGGCGATATTCAGTATCGAAATTGGAATATTGCTGGCGACTTAGAGCAACTATTATTAAGAGGCGGATTGACGTATCAGCCAGAAGGGACTAAAGTAAAATTGACCTTAGGGTATGGATATATTTCCACAGGAGCTTTTGGAGATAGTGACGCTACTGTAGAAGAAAGCAGAATCTATCAAGAAGCTTTATTGCCACAAAAAATTGGTCACCGAATCTACCTAACGCACCGATTCCGTTATGAGCAGCGTTTTGTGGATAATCAAGACTTTAGGACACGTTATCGGTATAATCTTTTCTTAAATCTCCCGCTCAATCAAACTGATTTAACCAAAGGAGCAATTTATTTAGCGTTGTACAACGAATTATTTATCAATGGTCAGCGAGACATTGGTGATGGAAGAACGGTAGAGTTATTTGATAGAAATCGTTTTTATAGTGCCATTGGGTATAGCATTCAAGATAATATGCGAGTGCAAGGCGGTGTTATGCTACAAACCACGGATAATTGGGAAAAGACACAATTACAATTGAGTTTACATCATAAGTTTTAGTTTTCATCCCCTCCCTATAAGAAGGGAATATCCGTTTCTATTCAAATAATATAATATATTTTCTAAATTTGACGTCTGTTTTGTAACGAATTGAATAGAAACCAAAATATATAAATAATAGCTGTGATAAAAGATATTCAGCAAATCAAACACTTTAAATATTACTTTTTTGGAGTTTGGTTTATACTAGGCTTAATACAAGCGAGTGTAACGGAACTTATTGATGATGAGACCTATTACTGGGTGTATGCCCAAAATATTGATTGGGGACATTTTCATCAGCCCCCGATGGTAGCATTATGGATAAAAATTGGGTATAGCATTTTTGAAAATGAATTAGGGGTTCGGTTGGTGTTTTTATTGGCGAATATGGGTGTTTTGGTATTAATGGATCGGATGATTGAGCAAAAAAATGATGTGTTGTTTGCGACTATTATGTCTTCCTTTTTTCTGATGCACATTGCTGGATTTGTGGCCGTACCAGATGGTCCTTTTGTATTTTTTACCGCTGTCTTTTTATACTTAACTCAACAATATCTCAAAAAAGATTCTTGGCAATTGATGGTCGCCTTGGGAATTACTGTAGCTTGTCTGATGTATAGTAAGTACCATAGTATCTTAATTATCTTTTTTGCAATTATTGCCAATCTTCAATTATTTAAGCGGGCTTCTTTTTATGGCGTTGGTATTTTAGCATTAATCTTATTTATACCACATTTATATTGGCAATGGGAAAATGATTTCATTTCGGTGATGTTTCATTTCTTTGAGCGCACTAAGGTACAATGGCACATTGGATTAACACTAGAATTCTTTGGCGGAACGCTTTTGGTTTTTGGCCCTATTTTGTCTATTCTCTTATTATGGATGGGGTTTACCTATAAAACAGAAGATGACTTTGAACGCACATTAAAGTTTGTCATGGTTGGGGTTATTTCTTTCTTTTTTATAATGAGCTTGAGGGGAAGAGTAGAAGCAAACTGGACGGTTTCTGCTATTATTCCATGTGTAATTTTAGTACATAAAAGTCTAATGACCCATTTTCCGAATCGTATCAAATGGATTTATTATAGTTTACCCATTTCTTTACTATTTGCATTTGCCGCTCGATTTGTAATTGTTTATGAGGTCTTACCCGATGATGAGATTTTTGGAAAAATATATAAAGAATATCATGGTTGGGAGGAATGGGTAGAACAAATAGAATCTATTGCGGGTGATCATCCTGTATTTTTTGTAGGAAGCTATCAAAAACCTTCTCGCTATCAATGGCATGCGGGCAAAGTCGGCCATGGATTTAGTCCTGTCGTTGCCCCTAGAACACAGTATGATTTATATGATTATGAATTACAATATCAAGGTGATACCGTGCTGTATGCCATTCAATACTTTGAAGGAAAAATGGATTCCATCATGACGAATCGAGGAAAGGTTTGGTATCGGCTAGTACCAAATTATCGCTCTTATTCCTATATTGATATTCATACACCAAATGACGAGCGTACTTTTTATGCTGCTCCAAATGAAACTATTGATATTCCGATTACGATGACGAGTGAAGTTGAAAACGTAGCATTAGATGTTAATCCAAAACTACTTTCTTATTTTGGTTATCGGATTTTTCAATACGGTTGGACGGTTGATATTGGTTATACTAATGATACAGTCAAGCCCTATTTTGATAATCAAAAACCTTATACATTTAAAGTAAAAGCACCTAATAAAAAAGGAAAGTATCAATTGAACTTAAATATTCAAACGGGAGATTTTTATCCTTTGCATAATAGCCCTCGCTATACTTTGATTGTGAGATAATATCTGCTATAGATTTTCACAAATTACTCAGATAAAATTAATCTATTCTGTGGATTTCGATAGCTATTGGGAGTGGCGAAATAAATCTTCAATGTTAGAATTGAATTTTTTATTCACTACATTTTCAAAAGAACATTATCCAATCTATCAATCTTGGTTTTCAGATGCTGTACTACAAAAAGCATTGGGAAAGCTTGATAAAGAATGGCTAAATTATGTTTTAACAGATAAGTCTGGAACAGAATGGGCAGTTTTTGAGAAGAACCAGTTAATAGCAGTTATAGGCGTTACACATCCTATCCAGACTCATAATTATTATGTCATTTCTAATATTGCCATCAATCCAACCTTAAAACGGCAAGGTTTAGGCTCCAAAATTCTACAACTACTACTCCAACAAATGCCCTTAAAAAAAGGACAATATTGGGTCAGTTATGTCGAACCAGATAATACTATCGCTCAGCAATTTTTTATAAAAAACAACTGGATCAATAAGGGCATAGTTGATGGTATGTTTCAATATGAACAAAGATGATAATTATCAATTCAATTTTTCACTATCTCAGTA
This sequence comes from uncultured Saprospiraceae bacterium, assembly GCA_964385675.1. Lineage (GTDB taxonomy): Bacteria > Bacteroidota > Bacteroidia > Chitinophagales > Saprospiraceae > CAYLSF01. The sequence goes on along the minus strand of CAYLSF010000873.1, from coordinate 646 downwards.
CATCTGAAATGGATGGATCCTCGTCAAAGACACTTTTAGCGTAAGGACACAAAGGCATGATTTTGATTTGATTCGCTCTGGCAAACGTTACAATTTCATTCAGAAGTTTTCTACCGACCCCTTTTCCCCTTAGGGATTCATTAACCTCGGTGTGGTCGATAATAAGTAACCCCTTTCCGGCTTTAGAAAAAGTCATTTCAGCTTGAGTTCCCTGCTCATTTTCAACAAAGGCCCTTCCATTTTTTTCGTCCTGCTCTAATTGTATTTGCAAATCTTCTGTCATGGCTTTGGAATAATTGGTTTCACTACCTCAATAACCATTTGGCCTCTGAAAAGTTTTTACATTTTCACGAATACGGTATTTGAACTAGGTAAAGCTTGGTTTTTATTGCTCTAAATCTGCAAGGTCTTTAGTCAAACGATCGTAACCTAAAGCATCAAGAACAACCTGATACAAAGAATCTGGTTCCGTTCTTTGTTCCAGCAAATTGGCGGCAATTAACCCGTAGGCCATTGCTCCTTTGGCTCCCACTCCAGACAAACCTCCCATGACTACAAAATCCTGATCCATTTCTCCCGCCTCTGTTTGAATGGGGGTGACAAACGGAACTTCGGTTTGAGTCAACGAGTACACACAGGAATACCC
>CAYLSF010000872.1:0-3760 GCA_964385675.1 uncultured Saprospiraceae bacterium | reverse complement strand
AGCCAAAATCTTCATTGTCTTTTAATAATTTCCAAAATACTTGTGGTGAAATGGCGGTGGAAATCGCTTGTTCTTTTTCAAAAATAGCTTTGAAAACACCTAGTTGATTGCCTTCTAATTCACCGTTTGACCATCTGATGGTCGTTGTGCCTTTTTCTACTCTGGCGTTTGGAATGTTTTTCAAAGTTAAAGGTTCGGTAGAGTTATTTTTCAACCAAGATTGTACTTTTTCTATTGTCCAATTTTCCTTTATCCAATCTTGCCATGTTGGTAAGTATTCTTTGTTTCTACCCAATTTGATAGTGACATCGTAACGATATTGAGATAATTCGTTGATGTAAGCACCTTCTTTGAGTTCTACTTTTACTTGTAATGGAATATCGGTGTATTCTTGTAGTGAATAGAAATACATTGGGTCAACGGTGAGTTCTTTTTCATTATCCACCGCTGTATTTAAAGCAAGTTTAAAATCATTTGGCGTAGCAGTACCTGCCATTTGATGATATAAAATCTCTGCATGAAACGATTTTAAAAGCGGATAATTCCGAATATCTCCTAAGAAAAAGTGACCGCCTTCCATCATTTTTGGAAGTACTTCCTCAATAGCTTTAGTAAAGTAAGTTTGACTTGGGAAATACTGAGCCACCGAGTTGATAATAACCGTATCTATCGAATTTTCTTCAATATTGGGCAATTCGTGTGCTGCACCTTTTACAACCTTAGCGTGTGCTAATTCCGAAAAAGATTGAATTAAATGCTGAACTTTTGCGACTACTGTTGCTGAAATATCATTGGAAATATAGTTTTTGGCAATCGGTGCGATTTGTGCCAAAATCATTCCTGTGCCCACTCCGATTTCTAAAACGCTAGTCGGTTCAGTCGCTGCTATCCTTGAAATCGTGGTGTCTAACCACGTTTTCATATTTGCGGCTGGGATAGGTGATTTGGTATAACTATTTTCCCAACCCGATATATCGAAAGTTAAATCTTCAATCTGATTATCACCATTGCCGTAAGCGTCATCGAAGATGTCTTGCCAATTGCTGACCGTTTCTTCTTGGGCATCAGCCGCTTTTTGACTATCCAAAACTTCTAAATCGGGTACTAAAAAGGCTTGTAAAACCTTCTCATCTTGGTAATTTCGACCTAAAACGACGGTTTGCTTAATCGCAGGATGCGTCAAAATAGCTGCTTCGATTTCTCCTGCTTCGATGCGATAGCCTCGTATTTTTAATTGATAATCTAAGCGTCCAACAAATTCGATATTGCCATCGGGTAGCCAACGCGCTAAGTCGCCTGTACGGTAGAGTTTTTCGCCTTTTTTGAATGGATGGTTAATGAATTTTTCAGCCGTTAGCTCTGGATTATTCAAATATCCTCTTGCCAATCCTGCACCTGAGACGCAGAGTTCGCCAACTGCTCCGATTGGCATCAGTTGTAGTTTTTCGTCCAAAATATAGGCTTCAGTATTGGAAATAGGTTTTCCGATTGGTGCAGTATTCGGTATGTTTTCTAAAGCACTTAGGTCGCAAGTGGTACTAAATGTGGTGTTTTCGGTTGGGCCATAGCCGTTGATGATTTTGGTATTTGGTAAAGCTTTAATCGCTTTTTTGACGTGCGTGACTGAAAGTACATCACCGCCTGCCAACAAATATTTTAAAGAAGTTAAATCTTCAATTCCTTCATCGACCATAACGTGGAATAGTCCTGCGGTGAGCCATAAAACACTGACTTCGTTGTCTTGAATAATGGCTTTTAACTGGTCAAGCGATAGTTTATTATGCGGATTTTCGACCAATTTTGCGCCATTCAATAGTGCGCCCCAAATTTCGAGTGTTGACGCATCAAAGGCGTAATTTGAAGCGTGTAAAAACACTAAGTTTTCATTGAAATCAATGTAGTTTGTGTTTTTGACTAAGCGAATGATGGATTTTTGCTCGACCATTGCACCCTTGGGATTGCCTGTTGAGCCTGACGTGTAGATGATGTAGGCGAGATTTGACGGCTGACAGTTGACGGCTGACGGCTGACGGTTTTCCAATGATTCGTAGTCAATCGTTTCGATGTTTTCGACTTTTATGTCGAATTGACTGGCGGTTTTTAGCGTTGCGTTGTCGGTTAGCAGGATTTTGGCTTGGCTGTCTGCTAACATGTATTCGACTCGGTTGGTTGGGAAATCTGGCGCGATTGGTAAATAGGCTGCTCCTGATTTTAGTATTCCTAAAAGGGCGATAATCATCCATTCACTGCGTTCTAATTGCAAGGCGATGATGTCATCGGATTGGGTGTTGTAGTTTTGGTGTAAATAGTGTGCTAGTTGGTTTGCTTTTTCGTTGAGTTCGCTGTATGTAAAGGTTTTTTCTTTGAAAACTAAGGCGATATTGTTCGGTGTTTTCGCAACTTGTGCTTCAAAGATTTGAGCGACGCTTCTATTATTTGGGAAAGCGGTAGTGGTATTATTGAAGTCAAAAAGTAATTGGTTTTGTTCTGCTTTTGGTAATATTGATAATTGGTTGATGGATTGATTTGGCGTGCTTAATACGCTATCTATCAATACTTCCAAATGGCTTATCATTCGCTCTATACGACCTTTTTCATATAATGAGGTATTGTATTCTATATTTAGTTCTAAATCGCCTGTGAAGGTCTCGAAGAAGAAAGTTAAATCAAACTTGCTGGTTTTGAAATCATTTTCAACACGCTGAGTAGTTAGGTTTTCAAGTGCAAATTCTTCTCTTTCAAAATTTTGTAAAATCACCAATATATCAAAAACAGGATGGCGGCTTAGGTCACGCGGCAATTCCATTTCTTCGACCATCATATCAAATGGATAACCTTCGTGTTCAAACGCATCTAAAACCGTTTTTTTGACTTTTAAAACCGTTTCATCAAAAGTATCTGTTCCATTCAACTGACTACGTAATGCCAAAGTATTGACAAAGAAACCAAGCTGGTCGTACAAGTCTGGATGATTACGACCTGCAATGCCCGTAGCGAAAATGATGTCCGTTTGGTTGGTGTATCTATATAATAAAACCTTGACCAAACTGGCGAGTATTGTGTATAAACTCACACCTAATGCCTGACTTTTGGCTTCTAATCCTTTCAAGGCTTTGTTATCGAATTTATAAACACAATTGTCTCCTTCGTATTGTTGTATTGTTGGTCGAGGAAAATCTGTTAACAGTTCGACTGGCTGAAAACCTGCTAACTGATTGTGCCAAAATTGACGTAACTCTCCGATGTAACTTTCTTCATTTAATAATATCTCTTGCCACGCTGAATAATCCTTGTATTGTATTCTTAGTGGCTTCAATGGATTGGATTGACCATTGATATAAGCATTATAAAGCGTAGTGAGTTCTTTTAAAAGAATACCAATCGAAGAACCATCGGAAATAATGTGATGAATATTGACCAATAGCAAATAACGCTCGGCAGTCGTTTGAAGCAACTGAATTTTTATCAAACTATCTTGACTGAGGTCAAAAACGTAATTGACATGATTTGCTTGAATGTAAGACTTGATTTCTGCTTCACTCTTATCTTGCCAATCACTTACAGTTAATATAAATGGCTGTGGTGCTTCGATGACCTGTCTCGGTGTAGTATCAATCGTTACTAAGCGCGTTCTTAGAATTTCGTGGCGATGAATAATCGTTTCAAAGGCTTTTTCTAAAATTGAAATTTCTAATGTTCCATCTAACTGGTAAATGGCTGGAATATTATACGCGACCATTTGGTCTTCCAATTGGTCTGG
>CAYLSF010000871.1:0-3764 GCA_964385675.1 uncultured Saprospiraceae bacterium | reverse complement strand
AGGATGAATCGTACCTCTGATTATCAATGATTTATAACAGAACAAGTCTATTATAGATAGTGGGTCTGGGGATAATATATAGAATAAAAACTTTTGATAGTCAAAAAATTACATTTTGAGTATCTCCAAATCATTATAAATTAGGTTCCTGTAAAGAAACCGCATTTTACATTCTTGATATAGAACGAGAAATTGCAAATAAACATTCCGAGCAGTTTCTTCTATGTAGAGATTGCATACATGGAGTATTGACATATATAAATGAAATAGTAGTTATTCAAACTAATTATCCCAACTATTTAGAAAGCTGTCAATGTGGAAAAATTAAAAGTTGTAAAAAAGCTGAGGGATATTTACCAAAAGAACCTTCGGCTTGAATATGACTTGTACACCATCAAAATGTAGTTAATTGGAACAAAATTTCGTAAATTGTGATTGATTAAAGTAAATATAGAACAATCAAAATATGAGATTTGTAGACGTAACTAATGATATTGCTTTTCGCAGAATATTTGGGAATGAAAATAAGACTAAAATCTTAATTTCGTTCCTAAACGCTATTTTAAGATTTGAAGGTGGAGAAAGAATTGTAGAAGTTAAAATAGTTAATCCTTATCAGTTGCCAAGAATTGCAGGAGAAAAAGCGTCTATTATCGATGTTCGAGCAAAAGATGAACGAGGAAGACAATTTGTGGTAGAAATGCAAGTCGCAAGTGCAAAAGGTTTTTCAAAAAGAGTTCAATATTATGCTGCTCGTGATTATTCCATGCAAATTGACAGCGGAGATAAATATCAATTGTTAAAACCTACTTTCTTAATCGGAATTTTAGATTTTAAGCATTTTGAGTGCGAAAAATATCTGTCAAATCATGCGACTTTAGATGAGGAAACTTATAAAAATGTTTTAGATGATATAAAGTACACTTTCATTGAGTTGCCTAAGTTTAAACTAAAAGCTGATGAACTAAAAACACTCATTGAAAAGTGGGTATTCTTTATCAAAGAAGCTGAAAATTTAGATGTTATTCCAGAAAATACAGACGATGAGGGATTAATCGAAGCGTATAAAGATGCTGATAAACATTCTTGGGAAAAAGAAGAATTAGTTGCTTACGATAATGCTTTTATTGCTGAACGTGACGAAATTGGACGACTTGAACTTGCTGAGGAAAGAGGTGAATTAAAGAATAGAATAAAGGTTATTAAAAAATGTCTTAAACGAAAAATGTCTTTAGAGGATATTGCAGATATAACAGATTTGACAATTGAAGAAGTTACCCAAATTATCAAAAAATATATCGAAAAATAAGAAAAAACCGCTAACAAATGCAGAAATGACGTTGTACCCAAGCAAAAAAACAGTTACATGCTGCAAATATAGATTTTGTGTTTGACCTCATAGATTTTGTGTTAACACTTCAAAATGAATTGACCATACCTTTGTCATTATCAAATAATTAATTAAAAATTTTCAATTATGACACAACAAGGTATGATTTATAAACATGCAAAATCTGAGAGTTTTATGTCCAAATTATTGAACTTCATTTTTAGACTTATAGGAGCTAAAAATATCTTAGGAAGACAATTATCAGATTTGGAAAATTTCAAAAATGATCCCAATGCCATAACCAAATCAGTAAAACGAAGCTGCAACATAAAGGAGGAAACCTTTGGAGAAAGAATATTATGGACACTTTCTCCTCAAAACGGCAAATCTGATAAGACAATATTCTATATTCATGGCGGAGGCTATGTCTTAAATATGTCTTCTATGCAATGGAACTATTTAGCGAAAATAGTGGAAGAAACTAAGGCTACGATTATGGTAACAAACTATCCGCTTGCACCGCAAAGTAATGCAGAAGAAGCATACGACTACTTACACAAACTTTATAAAATTTTTCTTAACAGATATGAAGGGAGAGACGTTTTATTTTTAGCTGATTCTGCAGGAGCAGGTTTAGCCATTTCTTTTGCTCAATACCTAAATGAAGTAAATTTACCTCAACCTAAAAAAATCATTCTTTCATCTCCCTGGTTAGATGTCTCTTTGACCAATCCTGATATTCAGAACATAATTCCAAAAGATAATGCGTTAGAAATAAAGAGTTTGCAAAAAGCAGGGAAGTTATGGGCAGGAAAACTTGATGTCAAAGACCCGAAAATAAGCCCAATTTATGGTCGCTTTGATAATATTGCCAAAATTTCAATGTTTTTGGGAACGGCGGAGATTTTTGTTTCTGATGCCAGAAAGTTGGTAGAAAAACTAAAGAAAGAGAACATTCCGTTTAATTATTATGAATATCCCAAAATGCTCCATTGTTGGATTTTATTGCCATTACCCGAAAGTAAAGTAGCATTATCACAAATTATGAAATTGATAAACGAATAAAAATGCCAACGGAAATAATTACCATTAAGTCTATAAACGAGCTACATCAATTTAGTCAGCTTGAAAGTCCTACTCATCCGCTGATAAGTGTAATTGATGTTTCTCAAACAGAAACATTAAAAGAGCATGTTGGTATTCGTAGTTGTCTTGATTTATATATCATTGGTTTAAAGGACAGCAGTTGTGGAAATCAATATGGTAGAAATCATTATGATTTTAATGAAGGTGTACTTTTTTTCTATGCACCAAATCAGATACAAACAGTTGTAAAGGCTTACAGAAAAGGTGAAATCAAAGGTTGGATGATTGCCTTTCATGCAGATTTAATTCGAAATACGCAACTTGGAAAAACGATTGATAAATATAATTTTTTTAGTTATTCCGTTTATGAAGCATTACATTTATCAGAATCAGAACAAAATACCTTGACAGATTGTATGAAGTTGATAAAAGCAGAAATTGCAGAGCGTGTGGATAATCACAGCCAAATTGTGATTTCATCGACACTTGAACTGCTCTTAAATCTTTCACAACGTTATTATGAACGACAATTTAATACTCGTTCTGCTCAAAACTCTGATTATGTAAGTCAATTTGAACACCATTTAAAAATGTATTATGAAACAGGTCTATTCAAAATAAAAGGAATTCCATCGGTAGAATATTTTTCAGATAAAATGCACCTTTCTTCTAGCTATTTTAGTGATTTATTGAAAAAGGAAACAGGACTAAATGCCAAAGAACGCATCAACACGTTTACTATTGAAAAGGCAAAAACACGTTTGTTGAGTAGTACAGATACCATAAGTGAAATAGCGTATGAATTAGGGTTTAATTATCCTCATTATTTCAGTCGATTGTTTAAAAGCAAGACAGGAAAAACACCAAATCAATTTCGCCAAATCAATTAAAACTTGTGTTTAACAAGGTATAAAATGGCAAGTGAGGCTATGTGTCTCATCTGCGTTTATGCAGAGAAGGTGAAGATTTTGAAGGATAATGTTACGGTTTTGAGGTAGAGAAAGGGTTTGAGGTATTTATTAGAAATAGAACAAGGTGTTATCATATTTGACCACTTTCTGTGGTTAAATATGATAATGTTTTAGTCGGCGACAAGCAAGATGAAATAATAAAAGTTAATATATAAATCCTATGAAAACACCAGCAAGGTATAAAAGCTTAGTCTTAAATGACTATTATTTCAGTCACAATGGTAAATTACATTTAAAGTTTACAACAATAGCAGAATACACCTCTATATTTCAAGAGAACTTAGACTGTTTGTGTTGTGAAGATATAGACAAAGAAATAATATTTATCCTAAAAGGTTCTAACCTCAAAAAAGTAGGAATTATAAGTACGTTACAAT
>CAYLSF010000870.1:0-3766 GCA_964385675.1 uncultured Saprospiraceae bacterium | reverse complement strand
CTCGTATCAATCATTATTCTTTAATCCTAATAATATAGGAAGTAACTCCTTTATATATACTTATAGTAATGAAAATGGTATTCCAGAAAAAGAACTAAATAATAGAACCCATTCCCCAATACTAGTCATATATCGCTCTCTACAAAAAACTAATAAAAACAATTCATTCAAAAAAGTAGGTCTATTATTTTAGACAAAAAATACTCCACTAAATTTCAGTAAAAAATCAATTCATCAATTAAATAAAATTCAAAACAACTTATGCGACATTTAAAACAGGAAATTTACTTTCCTATCATCATCTTAATACATTTCGGTTTTTGGGCGATAGACTTGTATTTTTATTCGGGTACTTTTACGGAAGTCGATGCAAGTACGATGTTTTTTGGTACAGTGAACGACACTTGGGCAAATCCACATCGGATTTTGGGCGAAGTTTTTTCTTCATGGGTAGTTACTGTATTTGCCTTTAATTTTTTGATGGCAACTAGATTGAAATGGGTAGAAAGACTCTTTGGTGGATTAGATAAGATGTATCTTATTCATAGAAGGTCTGGCGTAATTGCAGTTTTTCTATTGTTGGCTCATTTTATTGTAGTACCTAGAGCAGTCGAGTTTAATCCTGGGAAACCACTTGGTTTTTACGCTTTTGTGCTTATTATTATTGGTGTTATTCTATCCGCAGCACCTATTTTCAAAAGAAAGATTCCTTATCATAAATGGATAAACTTCCATAAACTCATGGGCGTATTTTATGTTCTTGGGGTCGTTCATGGAATTATGGTGGAATCACTTATCCAAGAACTTCCGATTACGAGAGTTTATGTTTTTGGAATGTCTTTTATTGGTATTGCAGCTTGGATTTATAAAGCGTTTCTTTTCAACTTTTTTAATAAAAAACTGGATTATCGAGTGACGGCTGTTAATGATTTAGGACATCAAATCACAGAGGTTGTTTTGAAGCCTGTCAAACAGGAACTGTCTTATCTCGCTGGTCAGTTTGCATTTTTCAAGTTTCCTTCCATTAGTAATAAAGAGCAGCATCCGTTTACACTGAGTAGTCATCCTTATGATAATACACTTCGGATTACAGTCAAAGGTCTTGGTGATTATACAAATGGTTTTAGTGAAAAACTAAAAGTAGGTGATAAAGCGATAGTTGAAGGTGCTTATGGTCATTTTTCATCTAGCTACATCAAAGAAACTGACCTTTTCTGGATTGCTGGTGGTATTGGTATCACACCATTTTTATCATTGGTTAAAGATATTCATCCGAATAAAGTACATCTCTATTGGTGTGTAAATAAGGAAGAAGAAGCTGTTTATGCAGATGAATTAAAAGAAGCTGCTCAGAAAAATCCAAATTTCCAATTTACTATCTGGTCTTCCGAAAAATCGGGCTACCTCACTGCGGATAAATTAGCGACGGATAACTATAAAAACAAAGGCTATCTAATCTGTGGCCCCGAAGCGCTAAAGCAAAGCATCATAAAAGGACTATCTAAAAAAGGAGTGAATAGAAATGATATTTATGATGAAGAATTTGCTTTCAGATAGAAATAACCTAAAAAAACGATTAAACAATCACAACATTAGACAGGATTAACAGGATTTCACAGGACTATTTTTAGTGACTTGTAAATTTAATGACTAATTAAAATTATAAAAATGAATAAAATTAATTATTTGATATTCAGTGGAGTAGCTATGGCGTTGGCTGGTATCTTAATATTATCATCAGAAAGTATTGGTGGCGAAGTGGCAAAAATATTCGTTCCAATCGCTTTTGCTGTTGCTGGTATGTTAGCTTATCTGTTTTCTAGTGCAAATCCACAACACAACATTGCTAGACAATATCACCTACTACAAGGTGTAGGAATGATTGTCTTTGCACTTACGATAGGGCTTGGTGCAAATGATTTGAGCGACTTTTTGAGTTATACGACCTATTTCATCCTATTTTTTGGATTGATGGAAATTCTTTTTGCCTTCATGGCACTCAACTCCTCTCAAAAGCTAAATACAGGTATTTTAATTTCCAGATTTATCGCAGGTTTTACCAATCTGATCGGTGCAGTTGTACTTTTAGCTACCTCTGCAACTAGTGCGATAAATGGATTAATGATAGCAGGTGTACTAATTTTGCTAGGCGGTTTAGCCTTTGTGATGTTTTCTTTTAGAATACGAAGACTGTAAAAAAATGTATAGAATGAGAATAATTCAATTCATCATATTATTGGCATTCTCTTTAAATTTGAATGCACAAGATTGGGAGAAGCGACACCATTTTGCAAAATCTTACTTTGGTATTAGCAATTATATTGTTCCTAATTTGACCAATGGAAAATTCTTGGATGCTGATGGAACAATTCAAGAATTTAAACGAAATGGCTTTTTGTCACCTGCGGTAAATATAGGTGCGACACACTTTTGGGGCTATGCAGATTTTTATGTTTCCATTAATACGGCAGATATTAAATTTGGTGAAGATAATTTAGAAAATAGTATTAGACTAGGTACTTTCACAGGACTGCGTATATATCCGTTTCCTTCACAAGAAAATACTATTAGACCTTATATTGGCTATAAATTTTCGCCATTTAGATATAGACAAACGGACTTATCAAGTCAAGATTATAAGTTTACGCAAGTAAAATCTGCATTCGATATTGGTTTAGGTATTCAGTTGCCAAATTTCTATTTCACACTAGAATATAGTCGAATAGCGAATCCTTCGTTTGATACCTATCTTTCAAGAACAGTGGCTAGTATTGACCAATTTCCTACACAGCTTTTCCAAATTGGATTGAACTATACCATAGAGACAACAAATACCGCTGATACAGAAGTTAATCGGAAATTAAATAAATTATTCTCAGGTACGAATAAATATGGATTTTTCTTAGCTGCTGGACCTTCATCAGCATTTCCAATTATATCTTCTAATTATGTAACAGATTTATATCCATTTTTAGATGATAAATCGTTTCCTATTATTTTTCCTGATGTAGCGATTGGTTATCATTTTACAAAGTTGGATTTGGTGACAGCTTTTTCTTTTCGGCCAATCAATCAGAGAAGAAAAGCATACAATTTTGAGCAATTTATCAGTCGAAATAGCATGACATTGGAAGTGTATAAATTTTTTGGAGATTATCACGGATTTTCACCTTACATCGGTGTAGGTTTGGGTTATGAAAATCTTACCCTATCTATAACAGATAATCAGACTGAAGTCACACAATTTACAGAAAACCAATTTTCGCCTAGTATTGTATTCGGTTGGGATATTCGACCAAGTGTAAAAGGTGATTGGTGGATATTAAGAACGAATTTACGATACAGTCCATTCTTAACGATGGAATATCAAGATAAGAATTTGAGCCTACAAAAACTGGAATTTAACTTTATTCAATTTGTCTTGTATCCTCAACGCATGAAAATGAGTAAACGGTAATAAGTTATGAATGAAGCAATTGCGTCTTTAAAATAAAGTTTGGGAAGAAAGTCAAATGAACAGCCTTCTTCCTTGTAATTCCTGATACTCTCTTAAATAATTGAAAATGATTTAAGTGGTCAGACAAATTTGAATGGTAGAATTTAACTATTTACTATCTATATCTAGGTTCACATTTTAATCTAAAAAAAAGAGACTGTCTCAGAAGAGGTAGTCTCTTTTGGTTTTTACAGTATTGATATATCTTTATAAAATCTTTCAAGCCTTTAAAATGATTATTCCAACTACAGTAATTTTTCATGTGAGTTT
>CAYLSF010000869.1:0-3767 GCA_964385675.1 uncultured Saprospiraceae bacterium | reverse complement strand
AAAAATTGATGTTATAATTCAATAGGTACGATAATCGACTTTTGACTAACGACAATTGATTATTTTATAAAAAATTAATTTTATAAAATACTTACTATAAAGCACCTAAATATTAAACAACCTTGTTTTTTATTCGATTGCCGAATATCGAAAGTTGATTGTTGTAGGTATTAAAGGTATAGGGTATAAAAGGTCTAAGGATATTTTCCTACTTTTCATCCTAAACGTTATATAAAATTCTGGGTCCACATTTCTGAATCTATTGGGAATGTGGATTTTTTTTAAATTCAATTGGGTTTTAGTTTGCATTAACTCATAGTGATAACCAATAAAATGAAAAATCTAAATTTTAAAGATAAGAAAGTATTAATCCGTGTAGATTTCAATGTGCCTTTAAATAAGGCTTATCAGATTATGGATGATACTCGTATTGTAGCCGCATTGCCTACGATTGAGCATGTCCTTGCAGAAGGAGCAGCCGTTATCTTAATGTCGCACTTGGGCAGGCCTCAGAAGAAGAAAAATGAGGATGGTTCTATCAATGTAGGGAAATTTACACTTCGCCATTTAGTAGAATATTTGTCAGAAGTATTGAGTGTTACGGTTCACTTTGCAGATGATTGTATTGGGGCAAGTGCTGCCGAAAAAGCAAAACAGCTCAATCCTGGAGAGATTTTACTATTGGAAAATACTCGTTTTCACAAAGGAGAATCTAAAGGAGATGAAGCTATGGCAGAAAAATTAGCGAGCCTTGCTGATATTTATATCAATGATGCCTTTGGTACGGCACACCGTGCACACGCTTCTACCACAACAACGGCTAAATTCTTTGACGCCAACCATAAATCATTTGGGTTCCTAATGGAAAAAGAATTGAAAAATGGTAATCGTGTTTTGAATAACCCTGAGCGTCCTTTAACAGCAATTATTGGTGGAGCAAAAGTTTCGGATAAAATCTTGTTATTAGAAAAACTAATCGACTTTGTGGATAACCTGATTGTAGGTGGAGGAATGGCTTATACGTTTGTAAAAGCACAAGGTGGCGAAATTGGAAAATCTTTAGTGGAGTTAGATAAGCAGGATTTGGCTTTAGCCTTATTAGAAAAGGCAAAAGCTAAAGGTGTAAATATCTTATTGCCACAAGACTCCGTTATTGCAGATGCGTTTGCAGCCGATGCGAATACCAATATTGTAGCCACCAATGCGATAGAAGGCGACTGGATGGGATTAGATATTGGTACGGAAGCTAGAGCAACTTTTGAGGAAGCTATATTAAATGCTAAAACTATTCTTTGGAATGGTCCTATGGGGGTTTTTGAAATGGAAGCCTTTGCAAATGGTACTAAAGCCATTGCAACTGCCGTAGCAAAAGCGACTCAAAATGGAGCGTTTTCATTAGTTGGTGGTGGAGATTCCGTAGCAGCTGTAAAACAAATGGGATTAGCGGATAAAGTAAGTTATGTCTCTACAGGTGGTGGTGCGATGTTAGAATTTTTAGAGGGTAAGACCTTACCGGGTGTTGCGGCTATCACAGGCGAATAATGTGATAATAAAATATGACAAGAGATAAAAAAAGCCTTTTCCGTTTGGAAAGGGCTTTTTCAAAGACTGTTCAGAGGTTTTTTAAAAAACTTCTTTGACTCATACAACTTAATCTTCTTCTGAAAATAATCCTAAAATTCATTGTCGTATTCAATGCTTTCTCCATAGTGAGTGAAGGGCTTTCTTATAAAAATGAAATTACATTGATTGAACCGTAGAACCTGTCTGGCCTGTCGGCAGACAGGTTCTGCGGTTCAAAAATTCAAAATGATTTTTACAAGAAAACCCTTATAGTGAGTAGTCTAAAAAAGAATCTTCATTGATTCCAAAAAATAAAATGACTTCACTATTAATCCACTCCAAAAGAAAGACCAGAAAGACTCGTCCAGCCCGATGAATAATCAATACAATGTACATTGCCATTGTCATAGACTGTTATTCTAACCCATCCTGTATTGTTTGAAGCAATCAAGGAAACATGTTTTTTAGGTCTAAAGCCAACGGGTAAATTAAAAATAGTGACATTTCCTGTAGCTGTTCCCCCTGTGATCTGACCCTCTAGATGTACCATATTTCCTATTCTCTTATACCTTGCCGTTTGATGACCATTACCATAATTAGCGATGCCATTATCAAGCGTAGGTACTCGCCACCCCGTATCCATTCCATCCATAAATAGCGATTCGAAAGGAGGCTCCGTACCATCTAATACATGTACCATAGGGTTCCAAAAGAACTGTTCTACTGTTTCATCTTCTGTATAAAATAAATAATTTCGTAAAAGCGTATCTACGGCATCTACGTTCCACTTGAAATCTGTTCCATCCAATACTTTAAGACCATATTTATCATATACACCACTAATCCCTGATTGCTCCGTATAGGGATAATTCTGAGGGTGTACGATACCCACCATCAAATACCATTCATCAAACGTTGGTAAATCACCACTCCAAAAGTAAGGATTTGTATTTGGTGTTCCATTTAGATAATCAACATTTCTAGGACCATGATAAGTAGTACCATCTGTGCTATTTCGCTTAACCCAAGTCGCAAAACGATAAGCTCTATTTTTATCAATAGAGAAATAATCTGTATTCCATCCTCCATCACCATGTGAATGTGTTCCTCTAGCTGCATCCTCATTCATACACTTCCACAAAAGGGTATTGTGTCCAAAAGGGCTATCTCCTTGTATAATTAAATTTTCACTAGTACTCCCATTTCTATTAAAAAATGGTGTAGCCGTTAATCCTTCTTGCCATTCTTTTGTCCAATTTGTCAAATTTTGTCCCGGTACACTTACAATGCGTTCATAATCTAATTTATCTAAAAATAATGAATTAAAGGAAGGTTCTGTACCATCTAATACATGTACCATCGGATTCCAAAAAAACTGCTCTACGGTCAAATCCTCCGTATAATATAAATAATTTCGTAATCTAGTTGTCGTGGTATCTGAACGCCATTTATAATCTATACCATTTAATACTTTCCGACCATATTTATCATAAACACCACTTATTCCCGAATGAGTTGTCAGTTGATAGTTTTGAGCATGTACAATTCCTACCATTAAATACCATTCATCTGTAAGTGGTAAATCGCCTATCCAAAAATAAGGATTGTCATTTTGTGTACCATCTAGGTTATTGACATTTTGTGTACCATGATAAGTAGTACCATCAATATGATTTCGTTTTACCCAAGTCGCAAAACGGTAAGCTCTGTTTTTATCAATAGAAAAATAATCTGTATTCCATCCTCCATCAGCAGCTTGTTCTGCATCCATATTTTGGCATTTCCATAAAAGGGTATTATGACCAAAAGGACTTTCGCCTTGAACAATCAAATTCTCGCTTTCTGAACCATTTCGATAAAAAAAGGGCGTTACAGTTAGACCTTCTTCCCACTCTCCTTTCCAATCTACCAAATTTCGCTCATAAGATTCCGCTGGAAGCGTTACTGCTCCTGTCATTCCGTTTACAGTCTTGACAAAGTTATCATCCTGATGATTGACGCTGCTATCAATTAAATCTGCAAATTGACTTTCTGTAGGCTTATCTCCTACTTTAAAATAATTTTTAAGCGCATTTTTATTTATTTGTGCCATCTTTTTTAGTTTTTAAATAAGTTATTAAAATGATTATCTTTCCGATAGAAATCGGGAGTCTTATTGTCTTATTGATAATCGAATATTCGGAACAATAAATCAATAAGACAAT
>CAYLSF010000868.1:0-3770 GCA_964385675.1 uncultured Saprospiraceae bacterium | reverse complement strand
CATAGTTTCATCTTAAAAAGGGAGGCTGTCTATATCATCTGGATAGTCTATATCAGCATTCAAATCACTAAGATCTATATCATCAATATTGGTCATGTCTAAATTATCATCTTCAAAATCCTTACAAGAACAATACTCATAGCCCCAGGGGCAATTATTTTCATCATAATGACAAAATTCAATATGCATTGTACCTGATGACATATATTGAACAGTTTCTGTTTTCCAATAATCTACGAATACTTCATAAATTTTTTCCACAGGAACTTTATCATTTAAAATATCAGCTGCGATATTAAAATGCTGCCAAAGATTTATAATTCCTTGAATTAATTGTTGAATTTGATGTGTGTTTAATCTTTCAACAGGAGGAAATATATCCGCATTCAATCCAAATAAGTCTTCAAATTTACGTTGAGGGGCATGATCAAATTCGATCATATAATCCATCATGCCTCCATACTCGGGATGATTTGCTGGGTGATTGGGATAGAGTAGTTTATAATCTACGTCTTGTGGTTTATTGACTTTAGCAGCTTCTAAGTCTGCTAAAAGTTGGTTAATGTAAGTTTCCATCTTAATTTGTAGGTTTAGTATTATTGACAATCTGTTGTAAAATTCCTAATAGAAGTGGTAAGTCATTTAGGAAAAATCTATTTTTATCAATATATATTGTTTGCTCTTCTAGTTTTAGAAATACCCAATCAAAAGCATTTGTTACTGCACCATAAATTGTCTCAAAGGGGTCATCATTTTCTTGATTAAAAAGACGGGCAGCATACATTTCGGCAGCACATTGAGCAAAACCATCGTCTGGCGTTTTATTTTTACTTTCCATTAAACAAAATATAGGGGCTACGATTTCCACCATATTAGGCTTTGCACTTAAAATATAGTCTGGATTGCCTTGTAATTTTGCATCACCTTCTACATTTAACTTAAATCCAGAAAAAATAGAGATATGCGGATTTCGACGTTTTAATTCCTTTAGAATAGGACCTATAATCCATTCAGACTTTGCTTTTTCCGTAGCAATAGGCATTAGTTTCGCTTCTTCTATATCTTCAGCAAGTCGTTTTGAAGGGTTAATTTTTACTATATCGTTGTCAAAGATATTTTGTTGGTCAATTAAATTGAGTTGATATTGTCTGCAAAATTTAACAATAGATGTAAAACTACTGAATGCCATAACTTTATGTGTTTTAACTAAAATACTTAAAATTTTGGAGAATGTACATAAATAAAAAAGGTTTTTAAATAATAAGTATTGTTTGGAATCAAAGGGGATAAACTTGTACCTCCCGTATTTACCGCATCAAAGTAACATCCCCTGCCTGCACCAAAGTTTTAACATCTTTACCATTCGCTAATTGATAACGAATTTGCCAAACATAAACCCCTTCTGCTGCAAATTCCCCATTGACTCTACCATCCCAACCTTCATTGAGTTGATTAGTTTGATACAGGATTTGCCCCCAACGGTTAAAGATTTTAAACTCATAGAACTTTATTGGAAAAAATGATTTTGCAAATGGGATTAAATCATCATTCGTACCATCAAAATCGGGCGAAAATGCTGTAGGTACAAAAAAAGTAGTCCCACAATTTTGTGTATTTAGGATAAGTTCAAAAGGTACGGTTGTACAAGGTAATTTTAAATCTGCGGTAACGGTTCTTGCAACTTTGAAACTCCGTATCGAATCTGTCTGACCATTATCCCACTCAATTAAGGCTTTATCGAATATAGGAGTAGGTAAGAAATCTCGAATATTAATTGGAGTCGCTTCATCTTCACAAATTAAGGTGTCTGCTTCAATTTTATCTGGAACTTCTAGCAAGGCAAACTTATCTAAATAGTAATAATAACCCCTAAAACTACCCGATGAATTATCAATCACACAGGGCGGATTAATACTAAATTGACCCAATACTGGGGAGATGCCTAAATGTTGTTCTCCACCTTCTGCGATAAAGCAATTGCAATAGCGTTGCCATTTGGGCGATTCTGCATCCGACACTTGTGAAAAAGGGCGAACCAATTCTGTGGAATCTACTAGAACTCGTTTCGCTTCTGTGTAACTGTTTGTAACCAATTGGTTTTCAATATCTATTTCCACTTTAAAAGGATTATCAGACAAATAAATTCCTAAACTATGTGTTGGAAAAGTTGGGCAATTATTGAGGGCGTTATCATTAAAACCATTGATTTTGAAGGACTTTAGATACATTTCAAAATAATAGGCTTTTCCTGTTTCAAGTGCTTGCACTAAAGGAACACCAATAGATTCCGAGAAGAAAAAACCTGTTTTGGTAGGGCCACTGCTTAATCCAAGATACACATCACCATCTATAGGTGGATTGAAAGTGCTTAAGGGTATATTGTTGTTACAATTGTATTGAAACCCATCAGGTGTACCACTTGCTACATACCATGGATAGGCATCTTGAACAGCTAATTCAATATTATTGATACAACTAATATAATTCTCAAAACTAGGATTTGGAATAAGGTTCTGAGCATTTATACTTCCTGCTACAAACAAATAGCTACACCATATATATAAATGAATTTTCAATTTTTTACTTTCAATTGTTATGGTTATCAATAACTTTACCAACCTGCTACTAATCAGATATTTACGCTATGTAACTCCTACAACCCAGTAGTTTCTCATGTGACTGAATAAACATATTTAATCACAAAGATTAAAAGATGGAGTGTACTTTTTGCAAATTTTATAGCTGAAAAATTCACATGAAAATTGTTATTTGCAATCCCAGTAGCTCCTGAGAGAAAATTTATAAATCCCTAACTAATAACCAAGTGACCAAGCAGCTAATAACCACATATTAAGCCGTAATCATATCAACCACCAAATCTAATAATTTATCATTATCTATGGTAGCTTGATCTCCTACTTTAACTAAGTGATTAATATTCTCCTTAGAAATATCATCTAATTCCGTTTCTCTACCATTCATTTTTGGATTGATGCGTATATACTGTGCTTTAGGTTTAATTGCTGCTTTTTCGTTAAAGACGTTTTTGTATTTTCTAGAACTTACTAGATTGACTCGTAAATCTTCTAATTCTTCGAGTCGCTGAGGGTTTGTTTTTAAATCGGGATCTGTTAGATAATCATAAACTTTTTCAACCTGTTTTAAGCGTAATAATCTAAATAATTGCTCTACTTGATAAGAAACCGTTTCGGATACACCTGACATCAATGTGTTAATTAAAGGTTTTAACCATGCTAAAATGCCCCATTCTTTGGCTTCGTCATAAGGGCTAATCGCTTTAAAATCTGAATTACCTAAAGAAAGCACAAATACATCTTCTAACACATCCCCCGTACCACAGTGATCTTCAATTTCATTGAAGTCATAATGCTTGACTTGATGTAACTTTGAATCCATTTTATAGGCTTCTACCAAGGCACACATAGTTGGATTATTGGCAAAAACACCACCGTCAATATAACCCGCTTCGGTATTTGGTATATTGACTTGACCCGTTTTGTGTGGTTTAAAATAGGTTGGTGCAGCAGAAGTAGAACGTAACACATCCTGTAAGTAATAATCTCTATTTTTATCCAGGGCATCCGAACTCGTAAAAAACGAGGCGTGTCCTTGGTCAATGTTAAAAGCAGTAATTAGAACATCTGTAATAAGTTGGCTAATTTTGGTATCGCCCACTCGTTCTTTTATCATTTTTTCATACGTCTCTATCGGATACTTAGGATTCCAATAGCCATTTATACTTTTGATAG
>CAYLSF010000867.1:0-3774 GCA_964385675.1 uncultured Saprospiraceae bacterium | reverse complement strand
CAACTAAAAAACTTATTACTATCTCCTTGACGCTAATCCGATAGCTATCGGGACACCTGTGAGTTCTTGCTTTTCATCTGCATTCAATATTTCACCAGAATAAATCGTAAAATTATTATGATTAATATCATTAAGCTCCGTCAAAATGGGGCTTACCAAACGCTCTGAACGAGATTTTTTACTACTAAAACCTAATTTTTGATTTTTTTCTAATGTTAATAATAACCAATCACTTGGCTCAATTAACTTTACCTTTTCAAATAAATTAGCAGCCGTAAACTTTACGCCAAATTTTTTAGTCAATGCCCTCGCTGTGAATTTACTATAAGCCATAAGACTACTGTTAATATATAACTAGGAGACTGAAATAAAATATAAATGAGTAAACAACCCCAACAATAAATAAACCATCTACTTGTTACTTAACTTCCACTTTCACATTCCGCCCCTCCAATAAGTGCAAATGCTCCTCAATCACAAATGCCACATCGGTAAATCGCTTACCTCGTCTTTTGCTTTGTTCCATTCTTCTAATGGAGCGTGTATATCGCCTAATGTCTTCTACGCTTTCTAGTATTAAGCCTGGCACTTGTGCATTTTTTCCTTTATCATCTTTTGCGACCATCGTAAAATAAGAAGAATTGCAATGCTTGATGTTACCTGTTTGTATATTTTCAGACTCTACACGCATCCCTATCACCATTGACGTATTTCCAGTATAGTTCACACTCGCCTTAATCGTCAATAATTCTCCAACCTCTATCGGATTCAAAAAATCCACTCGATTCACAGAAGCCGTCACACAATAATGTCCCGAGTGCTTAGAAGCACAAGCAAATGCCACTTGATCCATCAAATTCAAAATATGTCCACCATGTATTTTACCACTAAAATTTCTGTGGGAAGGTAGCATCAGTTCCGTTAAGGTAATTTGAGAATCTGTACTCCTTTTATATTTTTTTATCATGATTTTTTAATGTCGGTTATTGGTTATCTGTTACTAGTTTGTAAATAAAAAATCCGTTTATATCTGCTCATTCCGCATCATCCGCTTTTCTATTACTCCGATTTCGTCACCCAAAAACAACAGGAATTACAAACCTCGCAAATAAAATCAAAATAATAACCGAGATGATATTTAAAAACACACCTGCTTTTGCCATTTCATGCACTTTGATATAGCCGCTTGCAAATACAATGGCATTAGGCGGCGTTGCCATCGGCAACATAAAGGCACAACTAGACGCCATTGCCACAGGAATCAACATAAACAAAATTTCATATTCCAACCCAATTGCGATACCTGCTACAACAGGCGAAAAAATAGCGACTAAAGCAACATTACTCATCAGTTCTGTCATAAAAAGCATAATAAAAATCAGCAAAGAACTAATGACCAATATACTCAAGGTTTTATTAGAAGCCACCAATTCCCCAATAAAATCAATGACTCCTGCACTCGACAAGCCACTAGCCAGCGACAAACCACCGCCAAATAAAATCAAAATCCCCCACGGTAGTTTTTGCGTATCCTTCCATTCTAATGTAAATTCTCCCTGATTAAAATTAAAAGGAACACTAAACAAGGCAAAGGCGGCTAACATACTAATTCCCGCATCAGATAACTGTATAAACGGTACATGTTCATTGATATAAGCTCTAAAAATCCATAAAAATATGGTGATTAAAAAGATAATGACGACCCGCATTTCTGTGGATTGGATAGCCCCTAATCTTGCTAATTCTTCGCCTATAATATCTCTTGAATCCGATAACTTTTCTAAACCATTGGGATAAATAAATTTGACCAAAATAAAGTAAATCACGCCAATCATAAAACAACTAAAGGGCACACCCATCAACATCCATTTAAAAAATGAAATTTGCATATCGTATTCTTGTTCCACAAATCCAACCATGACTGTATTTGGTGGCGTTCCAATAATGGTTGCAATCCCTCCCACATTGGCAGCAAATGCAATTCCGAGCATCAGACTTAACGCAAAGTTCCTGTCACCTTTGGTAAATCCATCTTCGTCATTGGTGAGTAAATCAATAACAGATAAGGCAATCGGTAGCATCACAACGGTAGTCGCCGTATTACTAATCCACATACTCAAAAACGCCGTAGCTATCATAAAACCTAAAATGACTTTATCAGGTGTTGTACCCGTGACTTTTACAATATTGAGGGCAATTCGAGTATGGAGTTTTACCTTTTCCAAAGCCAATGCCATCACAAAACCACCAAAGAATAAAAAGACAATAGGATGTCCATAATTAGCACTAACCGCTTTCATATCCATAATCCCCAACAACGGAAAAATAGTCAATGGAATCAATGCCGTAACAGAAATAGAAACTGCTTCCGTTATCCACCAACTTATCATCCATAATGCCACAGCAATCACATCATCTGCGGCTGGATTAATAATGGTTTGAGGCAAATTATAAGCGATTAAAAATAAAATTGGCCCCAGTACAAATCCAATTTTCTTATACGTCGGATAGTTGTTTTTCATCTTGTTACAAAGCTAAGGAATTTATATTGTAACGGTGAACGGCAGACGGGGAACGGTGGACGGTTCTTTTTGATTGAGTGTATCTTTTTGAGGATTGGGTATTGTACTAATAGAGAGGATTGACAAGATGAGGAGGATTTTTAATTCTTATTAATATGACCAAACACTTTTTTATGAAATATTGGATATGGATTATTGGGGTTTTGTTATTTGCCTTTTCAAGTTGTCAGACGGAATCTGAAGTGGATTGGATGAAAATTTATAAGAATGTAAAACATTCTAATCTGACACAAAAGCAGTTCAATGATGGGCTAGAAATGGCGATAACTCAACAGGCTAAAGTGTATGTACAATTTAAGCCACTTCAAACCAGAAGTATAAAATTTATTAATTTGACAAAGCAGTTGAAACAATTAATAGGCTCAATCAAAACTAAAATTCAAAGAGATTTAAAACTTTCTGCTCCTCTTGAAATACAAGATAATACAGTACTCCGTAATAGAAAATCCATTTATAAGATTTTATATCAGCAACATTATTTAGATTCATTAATTCAGCATATTAAATTTCAACATAGCACATTACTCGATTTGGTAGAAGGATATGATGCAGAACCATTTAAGGAATCCATTTATATGAGCTATGAAAAGAAAGACTTTGAAAGTGCGTCAATAGCAAAATGTCTTGCTCTTTTTGAGCAACTATATAATGATATGCTGAGATTGGAGACTATGGCTTTAAATTATTGGTTTGGTATGACGGGAACTGTAGAAGATTCTTATCCTACTTATTTTATGCCTTTAGTTGATGTTCCTAAAACGACAGTTCATCAAAATGAAATTTTTAAAGCGACTATTTATTTAGGAATGATAAGACATTACTCATCCGTTATAGAAATAAGCGTCAATGGTAAACGCTTACGAATTAAAGATCACCAAAGCGTGGTGAAGATGAAAACAAATACATTAGGTAAACATAAATATCATGTTTCCATCAGCGAAAAAAATCCAGTAACGGGTCAAATATATACTTATAAACGAACATTTGAATATGAAGTGATTGAGTAAATTTAACCTATGAAAATTAAAATACTGATAATAAGCCTATTATATTTTTCGCTTCTAAACTTATTTACTTCTTGTGTGGAGGAATCTGAAGTGGACTGGTTAATCTTAACAGAACAACTTAGCCGAAATAATGAAATTTTAAAACAATATAATAAAGTATGTTTTGGAGCTATAAATCAAGCAAG
>CAYLSF010000866.1:0-3778 GCA_964385675.1 uncultured Saprospiraceae bacterium | reverse complement strand
ACGGAAGAACTTTTTTAATGACTAATTGTCAACTGATAAATGATTCATCTCAAAATATCTCATATTTAGAATGGTTTGACTTGAATAATGAAGTAAATTAATAGATAATCAAGCACTTATTTTTGATTGAATAGACTTTAACAAAATTTTAGGTAAATACTATAAATTTAAGTTTGATGAACTCAAACAATGAATACACTTTCCTGTTAGTTGATTAACTAATTGTATAATTTTTTTAACCAGCATTTTATGAAGTATCTACCTATTTTTCAAGTATCAATTTTAATGTTATTTACCGCTAATCTAACTGCACAAGATTCAAAATATTCCTTAGAACTACGATTTGGCACAAATCAAAGTGATATGAATTATGGTACAGAACCTTTAGAACCGTTAATGCCTAAAGAAGATTACGTTGGATTTTCTAATATAGGTGATGGCGGTAATGGGTATTCTTTTGGGTTTGGGGTAGGATGGTCTTTCGGTAAACGATTTGAGTTGATGACAAATATTGATTATGTTAATTTTGAGTATGAATCGACTATTGCGGTACTAAGTGAAAATACGATTTCAATTCCACCAAATCCAAGACCCGATGTTCCTGTAACCATTGCAGGTGATATCAATTACAATTATTTAAATATTGAAGCAGGAATTCGATATTCTTTTAATGATGATAGGTCAAAAGGATTTTTTGTAGGAGCTTACATTAGTGATATGATACACCTAAATACAGAATGGAATCCTTTTGTAACCGTTTTTGAGGATAGAAGAATTGATAGGAATGTAGATTACTCCGAAATTCGAGAAGCAGTAGAATTTAATGATTTATATACAGTGGGAGTGAATTTAGGCTATAAATTTAAGTTGATAGAAAAGTTAAGCGTTGCCCCATTAATAGATTTCCGATATGGTTTGAATCCTGTTGTTGATGTAGACGAAGAAGTATTAAATCCAATGGCTATTGGCTTTCAAGTTCAAGCTAGTTGGGCTTTTTAATTTTTAATCATAACATTAAAACCTAGATTTTATGAAATACTATTTATCAGTATTATGCTTATTCCTCTTGTTTATGGTCAATAATTCAGCGAAGGCACAAGAGACTGAATCTTCAAAATTTGCATTAGAAGTTCGTGGTGGTATTAACTACAGTGATATGAACTACGGGACAGAATATTTAAGAGGTTTATTACCCACAGATGATTATACGACCTATACCGTAATAGGAGAGGGGACGGATGGTTATTCGTTGGGAATAGGGGGTAGTTGGATGATTAACAATCGATTTGAGGGCGTTGTAAATTTAGATTATGTCAGATTTAGTTACAAAGGAACAAGTACGGTAGTAGATGAATTATTAAACCCTCAATCCTCGAATCCACGTCCAGAAGTTCCAATATTATTAGCATCCGTCATTGATTATTCTTATTTGAATATGGAAATAGGAATTCGTTACTCGTTTAGCGAAGACCTAACAAAAGGATTATTTGCTGGAGCATCTATTAGCAATATGCTACACTTAAACACGGATTGGAGTGACTTTAGGGTTTGGTATGAAGATAGACGATTTAGTGCAAATGAAGATTTTACAGATAGTCAAGACGGATTAGTATTTAATGATTTATTGTTTTTAGGACTTAATGTGGGGTACAAATACAAGATTACAGATAGATTGAGTATTGTTCCTCTTATAGATTTTCGATATGGTTTAAATTCCGTTGCGGAGACAACAGAGAGTATTCCAAGCCCATTAGTGATTAATTTTCAAGCACAAGCTATTTGGAATTTTTAATTGAGGAAGTCATTATCATAGAATGTGTAGATAGGTCTTACAAATAGAATATCTGCGTATTCTGTGATAATTTGTGGCTCTTATAAAAATACGCAAAGCCATTACACACCAAAAAATCATAATATATCATCTCCCCTAATAAAAGCAAAAAACTGGAATACGGAAGAACAAACAACTGATACACAACCGACTCCTATTGGCTTTTTCAACATTTTAACTTATATTGATTTTTTAAATTTTTATAAAAGAGGTCAGAGGTCAGACCATTACGTGCCTTTGGCACTTATTGTCAGAAGTCAAATAATATAACTATCTTATTCTGACTTCTGACAGACAGCATCAAAGATGCTAGGCGGTCTGACTTCTGACTTCTTTCTACATAAAAACTATGAGACAATTCATTCTAAGTATATTAGGAATCGCCCTAGTGAGTGGCATTTTCCTATTCAGTAGTTTTCAAAACAAAACAAAGTCAATGCTACATTTCAACAACGATGACTATGCCGCACAATGGAAAGTCATTGATTCATTAGACAATAGAGGATTACCCAAATCAGCACTTGAAAAAGTAGAAGCCCTACACGCTCAAGCTAAAAAAGACAATAATCCGGCACAAATTGTAAAAGCAACGATTTATAAAAATCGGTTTACAGGAATGCTCAACGAGGAAGATGGTTTGGTGATAGCCATCAATGGAATGCGAAAGGAAATGGAAACGGCAGAATTTCCTGTAAAGCCTATTTTACAATCGCTTTGTGCAGAAATGTATCAGCGATTTGCTGATAGAAATCGCTGGAAGTTGAGAGATAGAACGACAACTTCTGATTTTACACCTACAGACATTCAAACTTGGGATACTAAAAAATTTAATGAAGCGACCGCAACGCTGTACAAAGCAGCGTTAGCAGATGAACGGTTGAAGCAAGTTCCAATGGATCAGTTTGAGGTATTATTAAGTGGATACAAAGAAAGTCTTAAATACCGTCCAACTTTATATGATTTATTAGCACATCGAGCATTGGATCATTTTGCAAATGAACGAACGTATTTAACAGAACCTGTTTATAAATTCTATTTAGAACAAGCACAAGCATTTGCAACCGCTAAAAAATTTAAAGATTACAAATTTAAAAGTAAGGATACCACTTCTTTTAAGTTAGAAGCTGTCAAGTTGTTTCAAGAATTAACGGCACATCATTTAGCAGACGAAGACCCAACGGCTTTAATTGACTTAGAATTAAAACGATTAAATTTTGCTAATAATAATTCGACTTTACCCGATAAGACAGAACGATACGAAGGAGCATTAAAAGCCTTACATAAAAAGTATGCGGCCAATGAGGCAGCCGCAGAAATCGCTCATAAAATTGCTCAATTGTACGTCAATAAAGCGACTAAATATGATCCAGAAAAAGGAGGCGAAAATAAATGGGCGAATAAAACAGCACATGATTTATGTCAAGAAGCGATTAAAAAGCATCCAAATTCTTACGGTGCAAAGCAATGTAAAAACTTATTAGCTAGTATTTTAAGAAAGGAATTAAGTTTATCTACCGAATTGGTCAACGTACCGAATGAATTTATTTTATCAAAACTTTCTTATCAAAATTTAACCAAAGTTCATTTAAAAATAGTGGAGGTTGAGTTTGAAGAAATGAAAGAATTGGAGCGTCAATCTCAAAAAGAACTTTTAGCAGTTTTAAATGCTAAACCAATTGTAAAAAATTGGACAGTCAATTTACCTGATGATGGTGATTTTAATAATCATGCAGTAGAATTGCAAATTGAAGCCTTGCCGTATGGTTATTATGTGGTCATGGTATCTGATACCACTACTTTTACGGTGGATAAACATGCAGTAGCTTATTCAAAATTTCATGTATCAAAATTAGCCTATCTCACTAGAACGGATGATAGGAATAAACATGTGTTTTATGTAGTAGATAGAGTGACAGGAGAACCAGAAAAAGGTGTAAAAGCAGATAT
>CAYLSF010000865.1:1760-3783 GCA_964385675.1 uncultured Saprospiraceae bacterium | reverse complement strand
CCGAGTGGATTCGGACGTAGTCGAATCCGCCGTAATTGCGGTTATACATTGTTGTACGCTGGCTTTTTTTTTCATTCTCTATTATTCTACATTGTTCAAATTCCATTTCGGGATAAGCTTCATTTGCCCAATCACTTAACATTCTTAAAACAGGTAAAAGCCCAATTGCTTTTTCAGTCAATGAATATTCAACTCTTGGTGGAATTTCTGCAAAGGACTGTCTTAAAAGTAATCCATCGTTTTCTAATTCTTTCAGTTGATTAGTCAGTACCTTTTTTGAAATTGTTGGTATAAGTGTATTGAGCATTCCAAACCGTATAGAACCATTTGATAATAAGTATAAAATAATCGGTTTCCATTTATTACCAATTATGTTCATTGTATGCACAAGGGAACAAGCATTTGGATTGTCTATATATTTTCTTGCCATTAGTTACTTTTTGGTTACCACTATTTGTTCAAATGAAAGTACAATAGTTTCTTTTTTAAACTAATATTAGTTTCTTTGTGAAACAAATATAATCAAAAATTTAAAATGAAAAATATTTTTATAATCAACGGTCATCAGAAATATCCATTTTCTGAAGGAAAATTAAACGCAAGTTTAACTGAAAAAGCGGAAAGTCACTTTAAGGGCAACGGTTACAATATCAAGAAAACTACAATGGAAGACAATTATGATGTCAATGAAGAAATTGAAAAATTCAAATGGGCAGATGTGGTCTTTTTTCAAACACCTTTAAATTGGATGGGTGTAAGCTGGTCATTTAAAAAATATATAGATGAAGTTTTTTCGATGGGTATGATGGGAGAAATGTCTGATGGTGATGGTAGAAGTAAGGAAGCACCAAAGAAGAATTACGGATTAGGTGGAAAGTTAAACGGAAAGTATATGATGTCAGTAACGGCTAATGCACCAAAAGAAGCTTTTAATAATCCAGAGGAAACATTTTTTAATGGAATAAGCGAAGATGAACTTTTAAAACCAATGCATCTTAATTTCAAGTGGTTTGGTTTTGAACCATTGCCAACATTTATGGCATATGATGTAATGAAAAATCCAGAAATAGAGAATGATTTTATTCGTTTTGAAAATCATTTGAAAGCAAACTTTTAAAGTACTTATTATGAATAGACCAACACCAAAACATATAGCACCAGATTTACAATTTCCATTATTAGATGGAAATCAATGGAATTTGGCAGACCAAAATCCGGACAACTTTACTTTGGTTGTTTTTTATCGAGGGTTACATTGTCCATTATGTAAAAAGTACTTACAACAATTACAAGAATTGTTACCTGAATTTGAGCAAAGAGGTGTTAATGTCGTAGCAGTAAGTATGGATACTGAAAAGAGAGCAAGACTTTCTCGTCAAAAGTGGGAATTGTCTAATCTTACTTTGGGCTATGGTTTATCTGAAAAATCAGCAAGAGATTGGGCTTTGTATTTAAGTGCAGGTGTAAAAGATGGTGAACCAAGTGAGTTTAGTGAACCAGGATTATTTTTAATTGACAATAATAACCAAGTTTATTATTCTGCTATAAACAGTAATCCTTGGGGAAGGCCATACTTACCATCTTTTGTGAAAGCTGTAGATTACATCGTTCAATCAGGTTATCCTGCAAGAGGTGAGATGCTTTAGTTCAGCTTGCGTACAACGACCCGCTAAACGTAGTTCCGGGATTTTTAAGGAAATATAGCGAAATCGATCAACAATGTTATAAGAAACAGGCTACCGATGCCACTTGTAACATTGTTTGCCAAGAAGGCCGCAGAGCGGCTGTATCTTGTCGATTTAGCGGTATTGGGAATAAAAATTTCGGGATCAAATTACTTTTAGCCACTGTTGGCGCACCTCGAGGTTTGTATTATTTACCTCGCGCTTGGTTTTCCCTCGATGGGCAGCTTAGAGCTGTAATTTGGTTTAGCGGGTCGTTGGAGCGCATTTCTTTTGGGGTGGGAGTCCCCATTGGGGACGTAGCAACAAAAGTCAGCTTTAGCTGAATGTGCTCCAACGGT
>CAYLSF010000865.1:0-1660 GCA_964385675.1 uncultured Saprospiraceae bacterium | reverse complement strand
CCCCATTGGGGACGTAGCAACAAAAGTCAGCTTTAGCTGAATGTGCTCCAACGGTCTCGGCTATGATTTGTGGCGGCGACGGAAATCGTTAGATTTCCAGCCGTGGCAAATCCAGCCGTTGATTGTTAATAATTTCAAGTTAGTTAAAATGCAGCTATAAATTATAGCCCTTGTTGGCTGTAGTTTTTTATATAATCGAACCTACCAGTCTTTTTTCAATTCCTTTATCGTTGACCACCCATACTAACTCGAAAAATCTAGCTCCATCACTGCAAGCTTGGTGTATAATAAAAGATTTTCCTGATTCGAAAACTGTGAAATTTTCAGGACAGTTAAATAAGTCCTCAGTTAAAATTTCAGGCACTAGTATTTTAGTCCCACGGACGATTATGTTTAGGCTTTTAATTTCAGTTTTTGGAATAACACCGTCCGTTCCCCAGAATTTTCGTCCGTTGATTTTTGAAATCCATTTGTCTTCTGTTCGGTCTATTATTTTGTCCTTTTCGTCAAACGCCTTGGTATGTATTTCAAATGAGAGGTCGTTTCCGCTATATTTTTCCAATTGCTCCAAAGGACAAACCCTAGTCCTGTGAACAAATCCAGTTATCAATTCTGAATCGCAATCTATTGTAAATGAGTTTTTAGAAACGAATACTTGAATCCAAGTGTCTTTTGATGAATAGTAAGATTCTTCATCAAACCAAAAGGGTTCGTTCAAATTAATCCGATGTATTATTTCCGATGAGTTTTGGGATTCAGCCCGAACATTGGTAAATCCGTCCTCGTCTTTTATTATAGCGACTTGTCCAACTAATTTCGTGGTTAACGCAATAAGGAAGGATGAAGTCAATATTTTTTTCATGTGCTTAAAATTACAGCCAACGGTCTCGGCTATGATTTCGGCGTGGAATGATTCACCAGAATCGTTCCACATTAGAAATCAGCCGTATTTATTGCTTTAATGTTCATATTAGTTATTCAGCCACGCTGAATTATAGCCAATGTTGTAAAACGTTTTTTACTTTCCAAACCCAATATTTGGGGTTTTCGGTTTTACGCTTTGTTTCAATTCCGCATATTTTTGATCAAATTCCTCTTTAGAAATTGCATTAATTGATTTGAGCCATTTGAAGTTATTGAGTTGGCTTTCATAACTCAAATTTTCATCGACCAAAGCATAGTTTTCTTTAAGAAAATCATTTCTTGATTTCATTAGTTCGTCAATGAATTTGTCCGCTGTAGTTTTATTAGGAATTTTTTTATGGATGTACAAGTAGCTGTCATTTGCCAACCTGATTTTCCAAAAATCTTGCATTGAAAGAAAATACAGGGCCAAGAAGATAGTTCCAACTATTCCCCAGAAAACTCCTGCAAAATTCTCTGCATTTCCGCCACGATAAATACTGACTTGGATTGCAATGGCAATTAAGTAAATTGCTCCAGCTATCAACAATAATATGTGGTTTGTAGATTTAAAAGAAACCTTATCTCCATTTATATTTTCGAATGGGATGTCCACTTCATTTCCGTTTCCAAATTTTGATACATTATAGAAGAGCTTCGAATCGGTTAGTCGAAACTCCCTTTTCACAAAGTTTTTTGTCTGTTTTAGTTCTTTCATTGTTCTGTTCGAAAATGTTTTACAACGACCCGCTAAACG
>CAYLSF010000864.1:0-3784 GCA_964385675.1 uncultured Saprospiraceae bacterium | reverse complement strand
GTGAGTTGTAGTTTTGCCTGTTCCAAATGATTGAGGTATAAATGCGTATCCCCAAAAGTATGGACAAAATCACCAGGTTTTAAATCACAAACTTGGGCAATCATCATGGTCAATAAAGCATAGGAAGCAATATTAAAGGGAACACCCAAAAAAGTATCTGCACTACGTTGGTACAATTGACAAGAGAGTTTTCCATCTGCCACATAAAACTGAAATAAACAATGACAAGGTGATAGTGCCATTTGTGGCAATTCCGCAGGATTCCAAGCTGTCACTACATGACGACGACTATTTGGATTATGTTTTAAATTATGAATTAACTCCGTTATTTGGTCAATCACTTCTCCATTCGGCCCTGTCCAGCTTCTCCATTGTTTTCCATATACAGGCCCTAAATCTCCATTTTCATCTGCCCACTCATCCCAAATACGCACTCGGTTTTCTTTTAAATATTGAATATTGGTATCCCCCTTTAAAAACCAAAGCAACTCAATAATAATGGAGCGTAAATGCAATTTCTTAGTCGTCAATACTGGAAATCCTTCACTCAAATCAAAACGCATTTGACGTCCAAAAACGCTTAGTGTTCCTGTTCCTGTTCTGTCCCCTCTTTCTACGCCGTTATCTAATATATCTTGTAGTAGATTTAAATATTGTTTCATCTTTTTTGATTGTTGTAATTGTATCGCCTATCGGCTAATTGTTTGATTGCGTCGCCTATCGGCTGATTGTTAACGAATATTCGTCAAAAACAATTAGCGACAAAGGAGCGAAACAATCATACAATCAGCCGAATCCCAAAAGGGTTCGGGAGATACAATCTTTTCCTTTAACTCTGCAAACCCGATTTTTTCATTTGCTTATGAATCATTTTGGTATAACCTGCTGGAAAGATTCGTACAAGTCTATCCATACTTTTGGCGTCCGAACCTACCAAAATACGTTCTTTTTTCTTCATAATCCCTCTGATGATAATATCAGCTGCTTTTGGTGGAGGCATGACTAAAGCTTGTTCCACTTTTGCATCTAATTCTGCTCGTTCTGATTCAGATAAGGAGCGGGTTTGTGCTGTATCTTTAGAATCTTTTGCAATTTTGGTAGCTACCCCTCCTGGATGAATAGAATGAACGGTCAAATTTGGAGCATCATCATGCATTTCTGCACGTAAGGTCTCTGTAAATCCCCTGATAGCAAATTTAGAGGTACAATATGCACCCTGTCCCGCAATGCCTGTGATTCCAAAAATACTAGAAACATTCGCAACTGCTGCTTCTTGTCCTTTCATCAAATCGGGTAAAAAGGCTTTTGTACCATAGACCATGCCCCAAAAATTAATACCCATCACCCAATCAAAGTCATCGTATTCTAATGTTGCAATTTTAGCCGTACCTAAAGCAACTCCAGCATTGTTAATAACAACATCCACCTTTCCAAAATGTGAAATCACATCATCTCGAAACGCATAAACGGCTGCTCGATTTGCCATGTCCACTCGCTGTGTAAAAACCTTACTCCCATTAGCTTCAGCTCGCTTGGCTGTATTGTTTACCCGCTCTAAATTGATGTCATTTAACGCCAAATTTGCCCCTCTCTTAGAAAAGTCTAATGCTAAGGCTTCTCCAATTCCAGAACCTGCCCCTGTGATAACAACAACTTTATTTTTAAAATCTTTCATAATCTGGTCTTATGCGTTTCTGATTAGTAATTGTAATATTTACAAAAGTTAAAGATAATAATTTGGGAATACGGTTCAATAGCTAATCTATAAGATATTTTATATCTCCCATTTTTCTCGTAAATTCATTGGATTAGTTTTAATATTAAAATCCAATCTATCATGAGAAATGTATTATTCACACTATTTCTATGCCTACCCTTATGGGGAATGGCTCAAACGTACCATCCTATTATCGAATCTAATAAATATTGGGAATTAGGTATTTATGGAGGACAACCTTGTTATCAAAATATGGGGCGTTATTTTTTTCAAGGGGATACGACTATTAATAATCAGACCTATCAGAAATTATATTACCACAAAGCGATAGATACGATTTCTAATCCTTTTGGTATTTTGTGTCCACCATTTACATTGGATACCAATACTTTTTTAATGGAATATGCTTTTCGAGAAGATACCATAAATCAACAGGTATTCATCTATGATTATCAAAATAATACGGAAGGATTAATTTATGATTTTTCACTGCAAACTGGAGATACATTAAATACTTATTGGGGACAACAGCATTATATATATTCGATTGACACGATTCTATTACAAAATGGAACACAACGTAGAAGATTTGTATTGAATGATTATAGTGACTATCCACATTATATTGAAGGTATTGGTGGGTGGCAAGGGATTACAAATCCTTTGGTAGCGGGGCTTGGTTTTGGTACAGATATATTTTGTATAAATACGAATGGTGTCAATTTATATGGTAATGATTGTTTTGCATCCTTTTTTGTACAAACGAATGAAGCATTACATATTGATTTGAAAATATATCCAAATCCAACTACTAATTTTCTACAAATTGAATTAGAAAAACCATTGGAAGATGGACAGTATCAAATTTTTAATGCGTTGGGACAAATAGTACAACAGGGAGTTATTACAGCGAAAAACTTTAGCATTGCAGTTGAAGAATTTGCAAAAGGTACGTATTGGCTAAAAATTATAGATAAAGAGCGATTTATGGTGCGGTCATTTTTGAAGAATTAAGCCTTCCGTCATTCCGTGCTAGACACGGAATCTCCCAAGTTGTAAGGAGTATAAGGTAAGCTTCTTAAATTCAAAAGACTTTAGCTATACATTCTTACAGCTTGGGAGATTCCAAATCGAGTTTGGAATGACAGAGACGTGAACTTTCCACCTCAAATAAAAGTTTAGTATCCATACAACTATTAAAAATATGATTTCATTACCTTTCTATCACATTCATCGAAAGCGTCGCTAGACGCTATTTATCCTTTTCTCCAATTCCATTGGTATAAATACCAACATTGCATTATTTTTGCAACCTAAAAATTTAATTTATTCAATTTCAAATAAATGCGTGATTATAATATCTGGTAAATATGGTTTGTAAAACCAATCACCAGTCACCAATCACCAAATAAATCATGGAAAGAACGCAACAAGAATTAGTAAGACTAGAGAATCTACAAAAGATTAAGGATTTGGGATTTGAAACTTATCCTGCGGCTATGGTCAAAGTAGATTTTCAGACAACGGACTTTACAACAGCAGATTATCATAAAAATTTAACCCAAAAATTAGCAGACATTAAGGGCGTAGGAGAAGCAGGGGCGAAGACCTTAATGGAAGGTTTGTTTAAAAATCGCTTTAAAGGGGATAAAGTGTTAGCGGATGATACTATTAAATCTGCTACGGGTATTGAAGAAACGATTGAGTTTGATGCAGGAATTGACCGTGAAGCGATGCCTTTTGCGGAATATTGTGCAGAAATTAAGATGACTGCTTTAGGTGATTTTCAAAAATCAGTAAGAGGGGAAGTTTACATTGCAGGACGTTTTATGGGGCAGCGTGGACCTTTTGCAAAATTACAAGATTCACAAGGTCGTATTCAATTGTACATTGGTAAAAAAGACTTAGGTGATACACCAGAGGAAACAGATCGCTATAAAAAATTAGTTAAACTCTTGGATATCGGGGATTATATCGCTGTGCGAGGAGAGGTGTTTGCAACAGGAACAGGAGAGGTATCTATTCATACGCGTGAATTGAAATTTTTAGGAAAATCAATTCGTCCCT
>CAYLSF010000863.1:0-3784 GCA_964385675.1 uncultured Saprospiraceae bacterium | reverse complement strand
AGAAATAAATAGACTTAATAAATCAAGTAATAAGAGAGTGAACCACATCATTAAGAAAATAGTTAAACATAAACGTTGTTTAAAGAATAGAATAAGAACTAAAATTTACAAGAGATGCGGAGCACCTTTTAATCTTCCAAACTTAAGATTTAATTCAGGCGAATATGGAGATTTTACAAATAATCATTTAGCCCTTGAGGAGTTAGATCAATTTTTAGAAGATTTAAGGAATGATCCTGATAGTAGAATTGAAATTTCTGGTCATACAGAATATAAGAAAGATAAGAATAAAGCGACATTGAAAAGATTTGAATATCTTTCTTATGCAAGAGCATTGACTGTGAAGAAACATTTTAAGAAGAAAAAAATTTCTAATGAACGAATTAGAATTTATGGTGCACAAGATAAATTTCCTATAGTAAAAAATGAATCAGATACAGCGAAAAGTATTAATAGGAGAATTGAAATACGAAAATTATGTTTAATGGATGTTAAAGCAAGTAATAAAACTCTAACTGATAATACTACTCTAAACAATAACAAAAATTATCTAGAAACAGTTATTCCAGAATCAAAAGCAGAGGCAAAAAAACGCAAATTATATGATTATTCTAATATATATGTAGGAAGAGAATTAATATTAAAAGATCGTAAGCAATTATGGAAAAGATATGATTTTAAATATGCTCTAACTATAGTCCCTAAAGATGTGCTTATAAAAGTAGTGAAAATTACTCCTAAAAAGAAGATACGTTATTATCAAGGCAAACATAGAATTGAAGAATTTTGGTACGAAATATCCTATAATTATAAGAACAAAGAGTATAGTGGATGGATTTGTGGGATTGAAGATGTAGATTTTGGCGACTAGTGAAATTTTCAAAGAGAGTTAGTAACTTTAAAAGTTATTAACTCTTCTTGAAAATTTGAGGAGTTGTTTAAATTGTCGAGTACCAGAAATTTATTTTTTAGTTATAGATTTTACACTTTGAGATAAAAGAAGACGGAAAAGCATGGATTTTAGTCAACTGGACGGAAATGGATGTGGCTCAAGAATTGATGGATAGAGGTGTTGCTATTTCAGATATTGTATTGGGCTTTTTTCCAAAAGAGGTTAGAGAACATACAGAATATGCTGCTGCATAATTAAAAACATATTTTACGAACTCACCCCTCAAACAAATCATCCAAAGTCAATACATTCTCTATTAAGCCCAAACTATGTTGATTGTGGGTTAACCCAAAAGTAGTGAGCAAGACCCAGTTGAGGTATTTTTTAGTCTTAGTTTTATGTCTAAAAATGCTCATTTTTGCCCGTAAGCTGGCGGCATAACTTTTGGTGAGGATGAAAGTTTCGTTATAAAACTTTATTTCTATTAGATTAATGACATGATCATTTCTATCAATGAGTAAATCAATTTGAGTGCCTTTTTCGGTTGCTGTGCCTTTTTTATAAAAAGAGGAGGATAGAGAATAAATACCCGAGATACCTAAAGCTTTTTTAATTTGAGAAATGTGTTTTAAGCATATATTTTCAAAAGCGTAACCACTCCATGTTTTAAAGGATTGCGTTTGACTCAATTGCTGCCAAATATCATTGCCTTCATGCTTTTTATTTTCAATAAACTTGAGAAAGAAGAGAGAGTATTCATCGGTTAACCGATACAATTGCTCCTTCTTTTGCTTTCCAAAAGGATGATAGCCATCAATAAATCCAGAATAGGTTAGTTCTTCTAAGACCTTTTTAAGTGTTCCGCCTTCTTTAAAGGTCAGTTTTCCGGCTAAAACCTTACGAGTAATTCCTTGTCGGAAACCAGATAATACCCTTATAACTTCAATATGCTTGTCCGCATTTGCAAATAAAGCAGGATAAAGTCGTTGAAATTCATCTTGTAATAAACCCTTATTGGAAAAACAGATTTGTTCAATATTTTGAATCGCACTTTTACCCGATTTTACTTCTTTCAAATAATGTGGAATACCGCCCATAGCCATATAAAGCAGCACAATCTGATACCGATTAAAATAAATATTTCTACTATTTAGGTAAAGTTCAGTTTCTTTCAAGGTAAAGGGTTCAAGTCGAATCCGTTTCGTGATTCGATTGTGTAATCCTCCTTTATGATTTACGACTTTTTGTATCATCCAAGAAGCCGCCGAACCACAAATTACAACAACTATATTTTGATTGACTGCCCAACTATTCCAAAAAAAACTTAATCCCCTCAAAAAACCTGATTTATGTGTAGCCATCCAGGATAGTTCATCTAAAAAAATGACTAGCTTTTCTGACTTCTTATTGCTTTCTAGGTATTGAATTAAAGTTATAAAAGCATCTAGCCAGTCTTTGGGAGGTGGTATAGGTATAGGAGTATTCGCTACTTTATTCAATTGAAATGCAAAATTTCTAAGTTGTTCAGAACGAGGAGCATTTTGTAATCCTGTCAGTTCAAAATCAATGTGATTGTTATAAATCGTTTTCACCAAAAATGTCTTGCCAACCCGTCGCCGACCAATTACAGAAATCATTTCTGCTTCATCAGATTGTAAGGCTTCTTGTAGTATTTCTACTTCTTCCGTTCGACCTACTAGTTTCTTTGGCATTATGTATAAATTAGCTATTAGTTGAAAAATCTATGTAATTTAGAGTAGATTTTTCAACTAATAAAATTTATTAGTTGAAAAATCTTTTTATTTTGTTAAAATAATGAATATGAGTTGTACAAAATTGCTACAAATGATATTCATTTATCCCCTTGATAACCCTAGCCTAAAAATCCCCTTAATAGAAATTAATGTAATTTTGCACTAGCAATTTTTATATAGCACAACACAATTACATGTCAAATAAAAAAACCATAACGGTACAAGGTACAACGATAAAACTCACCACTAATCAAAAAGAAGATTATATCAATATAACGGATATTGCACGTGGATTTGAGGGAGAAGCAGGGGAGTATATTAGAAATTGGCTGCGGGCAGGTAACACCGTAGAGTTTTTAGGGGTTTGGGAGAAAGTGCATAACCCTAATTTTAATTTGGTGGAATTCCACCAAATTAAAAGTGAGCTGACGGATAACCGATTGATTATGTCCGTAAAGAAGTGGATTAATCGTACAAATGCCATAGGATTACAAGCAAAGGCAGGACGTTATGGAGGGACTTATGCTCATAATGAAATTGCATTGCAGTTTGCAGCATGGTTGAGTCCAGAGTTTCATGTCTATTTAGTGAAAGAATTTAAACGACTAAAAATAGAAGAAACTAAAACACAGCAAGACTCTCTAGAATGGAATGTAAAAAGAATGCTCTCTAAAATCAATTATAAAATTCAAACAGATGCTATCAAAAATAATCTAATTCCTGCTTCTATTAAAGATAATATTAAAGGACTCTACTATGCTTCGGAAGCGGATTTATTAAATGTCGCTTTATTTGGAATGACCGCTAAAGAATGGAAAAGTACAAATGTGGATATAAAAGGCAACTTAAGAGATAATGCAAGCCCTACACAATTATTGGTTTTAGCGAACCTAGAAACGCATAATGCAGAATTTATTAAAGAAGGATTAAGTCAGAATGAAAGACTAGAACGGCTCAACCAAATAGCCATTCATCAGATGCAATTATTGGTAAATATTGATTTGGAGTTTTAAAGCGTAAGGGTTTGTTTTGCTATCCAAGATTTTTTTCTGCTTCAATCAATTTTCCTAAATTTAATTGCACATTAGACTTGTTCTGTTATAAATCATTGATAATCAGAGGTACGATTCATCCTTTA
>CAYLSF010000862.1:0-3788 GCA_964385675.1 uncultured Saprospiraceae bacterium | reverse complement strand
CGGAGCAAAATATTAGAACTTCTGATTCTTTATTGACTATAGTTAGCAATAAATAATCAGAAGTTCTAATATTCAAAAACAGCTTGAAAATACGGAGCAAAATATTAGAACTTCTGATTCTTTATTGACTATAGTTAGCAATAAATACAGCGAAGGATTGGTAAAGCAACAGGAGGTCAATGACGCACAAGTGAATCATATCAGAATACAAGCATCGAAACAACAATTAGAATATTTATTAGAACAATACTATTTGAGTTTGAAGATACTTTGTGATATTGATGAAAAGATGGATATCCGCATCAACGAGGTGCAGGCAGAAAATACCCAAGTGCAAAATCCATCAATATTACTCAATAGAGTTGGCATTAAACAGGCACTACTTCAAGAAGAATATGCGATGCAGAATCTTAAAACTGCCAAGCAATCTTTTTTGCCTACTGTGTCTTTACAATTATCTAATTCATGGAATTTGTACAATCAAGAGTTTAAACCTGTATCGGGTAATTGGATAAATAGTAACTATGTGGGTTTAAGCCTTAACGTTCCAATTCCAAATTCAAAGCAATTTTCTAATAAAAATAATGCGGAATTTGAATATCAAATAGCAACGAACAACACTAGGCAAGAACGCAATAAGGCAGAACTAGAAGTACAAACGTTGTGGTCTGAATTTCGTCAAGCCTTAGCAGAAATTGATTCCAATCAAAAAATATTGGATATTCAAAAGGATACATACAACAGAAACAGAAACCTATATGTAGAAGGAATTATTGGGCTAGATGCAACGATTCAAAGTCTAAATGCAGTCATAACTGCGGAGTATGATTTGACGAGTTCGCAAGTCAATTTAGCTCTAATACGAGCGAATATTAATGTTAATAATAAGGTACAATGATAACTGCTTAGTAGAACAGAGATAAGAGATCATTTCATTGAGAGAACAGAGATAAAAGATAGATTTACTTAGTTATCTAATCTATTAAAATGAACTTTAGTATCTCTATTCTCTGCTCTTTTATCTGAATAGTTAAAAACAATCCATATCAATATGAAAAATTTAAAAAGCTTATATCTATTCACTACCTCTATGATGCTTTTGATGCTTGCATCATGTGGTAAAGAAATACAAGAAACTTCTCCGATACGTAAGGAAGTGAGTACAACCGTTTTTGCATCAGGTATTTTAGAAGCCGATGGAAAGTACACCCTTATGGCTCAAACGAATGGTTACATTACGCAAATCAATTTTGAGGAAGGCGACCGAGTAAGAAAGGGTAGTTTATTGGTAGAAATAAGAGACCAAGACAGTAAAATCAACTTGGATGGAGCCAATGAATTATTAGAAATTGCGAAAAAGAATGCTGCACCTAAAGCACCACTTTTGCTACAAGCCAAGACGAATATCGAGATTGCTAAAGATAAGATGGAACAGGATAAACTACTCGTAGAACGTTATGAGCGACTTTGGAAGAAAAATAGCATTGCTAAAATAGATTACGAAAATGTGCAACTACAATACGAAACATCTAAGAAGAATTATCAAATTGCATTAGATAGTTACGATAAAGTTCAAGATGACGCCAATCAAGTGATTGTAAGTCAAGAGACAACAAGGCAACTCCACGAATCAGCAACTACAAAATTTAAAATAAATGCCTTACAAAGTGGCAAAGTCTATAAAAAATATAAATCGCTTGGAGA
This sequence comes from uncultured Saprospiraceae bacterium, assembly GCA_964385675.1. Taxonomy (GTDB): domain Bacteria; phylum Bacteroidota; class Bacteroidia; order Chitinophagales; family Saprospiraceae; genus CAYLSF01. The sequence goes on along the minus strand of CAYLSF010000862.1, from coordinate 2,084 downwards.
CTACGTTAGAGCGGGTGAGGTGATAGCTGAAATCGCCAATCCAGAAGCCATCTATGCCTTGGTGAATATCGACGAAAGTAATATTGCTAAAGTAACATTAGGGCAAGAAGCTACGATTCAACTGAATACCAATAAGGAAAAAAGCTATAAAGCAGAGGTCAAAGAAATACTGCCCACTTTTGATGAAGCGACACAATCCTTTTTGTGTAAACTCTACTTTACGGATGAACTAGATTTTAGAATCGTAAACACACAGTTGCAATCCAATATCCATATCGGAGAGTCAGAAAATGTATTGCTAATTCCTCGCAATTATATCGACTTCGGTGGCTATGTACAGATAAAAGGACAAGAGGATAAGACAAAAGTGGAAACAAAATTTGTCAGTAGCGATTGGGTGCAAGTCATAGATGGATTGGATGAAGATGTAGTGTTGATTACAGATAATATTAGGCCAACTGAGTAAAAATAAATGCTTCTTTCGTGTTGACGTGTTAAGGTTTTAAAATGTTGATATTCAGTAATATTCTTTAATACCTTAACACGTCAACACCTCAACACAAAAAATAAACATGCGATTACCTGTAAATGTAGATATCGCCATTACACATATCACAAAAGGATTCCGACAAACCTTTGTGGCAGCACTTGGGGTTTCTCTTGGCGTAGCGATTTATCTCTTTATGAATTCATTGGACTCGGGGTTTTCTCAATTTTCTAAGGACAATATTTTTGAAAGTAGCGCACATCTAAAAATTTATAAAGAGGATGTATTGAGTCAGCCTTTAGTGCAGCACGAAATGGATAATGCACCTAAAAAAGTAAAGGTATTGGTCAATCCACAAATCACCACCTCTACCAAGACATTAATTAATCCAAATGCATTATTAGAGGATATAAAAAATGAACCGTATATCACCAACGCCATCGCACAAATAGACTATACCGTATTCTATAATCGGGGAAAAACACAAGTGCGAGGAACGGGAATTGGCGTAGATATTATGGCATATAACGAGATGTTTAATACAGAGGATAAGATGGTGGCAGGGCATATAGAAGATCTGCATGCGAATCTAAATGGCGTTATTATCGGTAGTGGAATAGCAGAAAAGTTAAGCCTCAATTTAGGGGATAATATTAGTATGTCTTCGTCTTATGGTGTCAGTAAAGTCCTTAGAGTAGTGGGGATTTTTGAATTAGGAAATAAGAAATTGGATGAAACAAGGTCATATATTAATATCAGTACCGCCCAACAATTTTTAAAGGAAGGGGCTTCTTATGTCAATACGATTTATGCCAATACAACGAATCCAGAGAATACGGAACTTTTTTCTAGTTTACTGAGTCAAGTGACCGATTATGCAGTAGAAGATTGGAAAACTACCAATGCAGATATAGTGAGTCAAGATAAAACAAGGGAGACTATGTTAAACGCTATATCACTATCCATATTAGTACTAGCTGGTTTTATCATTTTCAATATTCTAAGTTCTACTATCTCGCAAAAAATAGATGACATTGCCATACTTAAAGCTACAGGGTTTTCTAATAGTGATGTTATTACCATATTTATTGTAGAGGCACTTATAATGGGCGTTATCGGTACATTAGTGGGACTAGGACTAGGTTCTATCCTCATATTTGGATTATCAAAAGTCTATATGGGCGGCCCTGTGGGCTACTTTCCAATCACTTTTGAATTACCAATTTATGTTCAAAGTTTCTTTTTAGGCGTCTTAATGACCTTTTTAGCGGGCTATTTTCCCTCCAGAAAAGCGTCTCATGTAGATCCTGTTGATATTTTTAGAAAATAGAAAATTATTTTTAGAAGTCAGACCGCTTCACTGTCAGATGACAGAAGTCAGATGATTTTCGTCACAAAAAATATCCTTTTCTGACTTCCCCCGATAGCTATCGGGGATGAAATGGTCTGACCTCTGACTTCTTCCCGAATAATTATAAATAAAACTATGAATACAATAATAAATCAATCACCTGAAATAGTATTACACACCGAAAAAGTAGGTAAATATTTCCATAAACCAGTAAAATTCAGGGTGCTAGATGATATTTCTTTTTAT
>CAYLSF010000861.1:0-3789 GCA_964385675.1 uncultured Saprospiraceae bacterium | reverse complement strand
CAATAAATTTTCAACAGGCACTTTACAGTTATCAAAAAAGATTTGAACCGTAGAAGACCCCTTGATACCAAATTTCTTCTCTTCCGCTCCTACTGAAAATCCTTCAAAATTTCTTTCTACGATAAAAGCAGATAAGTTTTCATCCTCCCCTATTTTGGCAAACACCACATAAACATCTGCAAATCCACCATTAGAAATCCAAATTTTTTGTCCATTCAAAATGTAATGCCGACCATCTTGACTTAATATCGCTTTTGTCTTTCCAGAGTTGGCATCTGAACCCGCAGTTGGCTCAGTCAAGGCATAAGCGGCTACATATTCAGCCGTAGCGATTTTGGGTAAGTATTTTTCTTTTTGAGCCTCATTGCCATAATACACAATCGGCAAACAACCGATAGAAGTTTGAGCCCCTAATGTTGTTGCAAATGAATAACCATGTGCTAAATTTACAGACATCAAAGTATTAGTCTTTGTATCTAAATCCATTCCACCATACGCTTCAGGAATGGTTACCCCACATAACCCTAATTCTCCAGCACGTTTTAAAATAGCTAATACTTTTGCCTTATCTTCTGGATTGGTAGCTTGTAATTCTTTTCCTGTTTGTAGGAATGGTGTTTTGATTTCTTGTGTACAAAATTCTTTCACCATATCTCCTACCATGAGTGCATCTTCTTCAAAGTCCTCTTTAATGAAGAGTTCATTTGCTGGCGTATCACCAATGATGAAATACCCTCCTTTTACTCTAGGATTTGGTTGCACTTTCTCCGTTTGTTGTTTTTGTGTAGCTGCCTCTACTTTGCTTTCTTCAGCGATTATTGTGTCTAAACTCATTGCGTTATTTTTAGAAGTCAGAAGTCAGACCATTCGTATCTTAGATACTTAATCCCGATAGCTATCGGGAGATGTCAGAATAGTCTCTCTTCTTCATTTTTAGTCATTGTAGTTTATCTAACGCAAAGATACATAAAAAAGTGACACGATGTCGCTTTTTTATTTTTAAAGCAAAACCCATAATGAATTCAGCATGATACTCAATCCATTATGGGCTATAAAATTTCAGATTCAATGTATCTCAAAATCTGCAATTAACTATCCAACAGCGACAGGATTACTCTCATTCAAGAATTTTTCCGTCTTTGCACTTTCGATCTTATTGATAAACTTCTCTGACTCATGTTTATCTCTGATGACCTTTGCTAAAGTGATACAAGCCGTAACACTAAACAAATATGTCATCGCTAAAAACCCTTTTACCGCAAAATCGGCAGCAATGTAAAAAATACCAGTCATCATACCGACTGAAGAAACAACAAATGCAATCCATGCCATAACGTAGAACGAACGAGTGTTCTTGTTCTCATAAATGAATGTACTCATAACTTTTTGGATTAAATTGACTCAAAATTTTAAGCTTTTTTGAATTTAAATTTTGATGCCAATGGTTAAAAAATAGTTTATCAACTAATTGCTTTTCAGATTCAAAGTTGTTGGAAATTAAATTTGAGGTCGCTTATTTTATAGATAAATTGAAGGATTGCTTCGATGAATTGACTATTATTGAACTTTTTAATATTGCCATTTGTACGTTTTAACAAATTGGTAACGTTTTAGAATATCATTTTCTTAAATCTAAAACTTCATATCAAATGACTAAATTAGCTTCACTTCAAATCATAATTTTCCTTCTCTTTTCCTCCTTTGTAAATGGTCAAGATGCTGAGCAAGAAATCATTCAAGCTATTGAAAATATCATCATTAATTTAGATATTAATCAACCCTATACTCAACAACTCAAGGCTTTAAAAAAAATAGCAAACACCAATACAAAAGATTATCAATTCAGTGCAGTTACTCATGCCATTATTGGTAAATCACTCAATGAAAAAGGTTTTTATAAAGAGGCTTATTCTTATTTAAAGAAAGCCTATTCTTATAGAAAAAAGCAAGGACAATTTAAACCTCAGAAGTGGGCATTGAGTGCTTTGATTAATCATGGAATGTCTAGAAAGGATTATAAGCAAGTATTAAAATTTATGAGGATTTGGATAGATTTAGTAGAAACTAATCGAACTGAATCAACATTAGATACTTATTCTGTATTTGAGCTATTATTAAATAATCTTTCTCCAACGGAGTGGGGATATATGAAAGAAACCTCTCCAGAATGGCAAATGAGAAGAAAGTATGGTCATAAACTAATCAAATACTTTTTAAAAAAGTATCCACAATATCGGGAGAAGGTATTTCATTATCAACTAGAGAACAGAATGACTTATTATCCATATCTAGTGGAACGCAACTTGGGAAAAAACATTGAATTGGCAAGATACTGGGAAAAGCAAGGATTAAAATTAGCAAAGCGATACAAGTCATCCTCCGAATATATTCACTATGTCAGATACTTTACTACACTATATAATGGTACAGAAGATTGGTTCACTGGAAAATCCGAACCTAGTAAACATGAAGCAGATGGACATCGACTGATACTAAAATATATTGAGATCTGTAAAAAAATCAAAAAACATGATCAAGTCACTTTTGGGCATAGGTATATTTCTACAAGAAAGCGAATTAATGGATACTACAAAGAAGCGATTCATGCCCTAGCTGATGCTTTAAAATATTGTAGGAAACACAATCTTTCTGAAATTGAACTTGAAAAAGCGATTAAAGGAATTCATCCTATCATTGATATTCTCAAAGAGAATAAAGATCAAAAAGGCTTAGATACTTGTAAAAAATGGAAAGAAGATTATGATTTAAAAGGCTTAAACTCTGAGGATATACAACGAATTGATAACTTAATTCAAGCTATCGAATTAACTGAAATAGAAAAATAGAAATTCAAAACCATGAACATTCATATTGAAGAAACACATTTAGATTATCTAAGAGAACGGTCAATTTTCCAAACCGTTATTGGCTCAAAACTGTATGGAACAGGTACTGAAAAATCGGATACGGACATCTTATATTTATATGTAGAAAGTATAGATGAGTTAAATAATCCATTTTTTACGCATCACCAATTTCAAATCAAAAAAGACGGGATAGATCATATCTTTACGAGTGTTCGACAGTTTTGTAGAAATCTGATTTTGGGTGATAGTTCTATTAATTTGGATGTGTTGATGCTAACTAATATTGAGGAAATTATTCCACCTTTTGTATTGGTTAAACAGGAGGTCAAACAAGTTTATCCAATTCTAAAATGCTTGTTAGGCTTGGCTAAACGTGATTTAAAATTATCTACACATCGAAAAAAAATCAATCATGCTAAGCGAGGGTTATTTTGTTTTAATGCTTTGAGAACCAAAGGACATTTTACTAAAGAGGATATCCAACAATCCATTCAAGAAGATTTAACTAAAGAAGCATTACAAGATTTACAAAAAAGATATCGAACACAACTCAATGAGGATTATAATCAAGGGCAATTAACTAAATATCTTTCTGCTTCTACACAACAAACAATGATTGCGTATTTGCAGCAATTGCAACGACCTACTCAAAATCAGTTGTTATTAAAACTATTAGAGGCTAATAATATTAAGGAGTTTAGATACTGATGTGCTGAGTGAAACGAAGTCCCGTACCGATAGGTCGGGATTGATGTGTTAGGGTCAACAAGATAATTTAACGCCTTGTTAAGCAACGATTATTTGGATTAAACCGTTTTAATTCCTGTTTTTAGAATTGAAAAATCACTTTTAATGAATTTATATATAATATTAATTTTCAGTTTTTTATCACTCCTATCCTTATGTTTTACAGTTGATAATG
>CAYLSF010000860.1:0-3789 GCA_964385675.1 uncultured Saprospiraceae bacterium | reverse complement strand
TGATTTTGCAAAATATTGTCTTTATGGTTATCAGCTATTAGTCAAGAAAAAGAAAATCGATGTAGTGACAAAAAATGATAAAGGAGAAGATCCTTTTGCCCCTAATTCTGGAACTGATGAGATAGAAGAAGCAGATGTATTAGAATTAGGCGCAGAATTTATCTTTAGATACCCTTCAGGTTATGATGATGAAAAAGAAGAGTTTTTATTTACACCATCTGATATTCATTTCAATGGAACATATTATGATCTAACTAATCATGATTGGAATAAAAATAATCGTTTTCAATTGGTGACAAAAGATATAACAAAAGATAAATATGTTTACGTCTTTTCTATCGATCCAGATAATAAACCAATGATTCATTGGCCTAGAAACGAAAAGTTTAATGCAAAATTTTTTAGTCTTAATGAAGGTGCTTTGGTGCCTTATAATAAAGTAGAAATAATTGTCCCAGGTCGTGAAAATGTGCTTATAAAAGATAAAACTGGCGTTGATTATTTATTTGTTTTGTATTCTGAAGAACCAATAGAAGATTTACCTAAACGTATAGGAGATATTATAGAGCATCCTAATAATTATATTACAGCAATGCAAAATACTTTTGGTGAACGATTAATACCCATAAATGATATTAGTTATCAGTCAAATAAAATGAAATTTACTACGACTACTTCAAGTGGAGGTTATATTGCTCCAATTGTGTTAAAAATTGAAAAGTAAGTACAATCGTAACAGTTAATAAATTATAAATCTGAAAGCCCTACCTGAATGAAAATACAATTTACATTCTTTATTTTTCTATTATTATTTCAGATAGACCTGTTAGGACAAATCCTTTGGCAAAAACATTTTGAGACAATAGATATGAATGTACTATCTATTCAAACACTATCTGGCGGTAAAGCATTTAATATGGTTGGCGTGAAAGATGGACATTTACATTCAATTGGATTAAATAGTAAACATGAAATTATAAATAATAGTACTTTTGATAGAAAAAATCAACTCCATCCAAAGGTACTCTATACATCAAATGGGAAAAATTATTTAACACTTTCTCAAGAAAAAGGACAACTTAAATACGGCTTAATTAACTTAACAGGTCGACAGATTTGGGAACATTCTTTTGATTTTAATGGCAAAATATATGCTGCTTGTTCCAACAAGGATAACCAAATTATAATAGTTGGGCAAAAAGATGATCGAATGTTTATTGCCAAACTCAGTCAAGATGGACAATTAATATGGGAAAAATTATTTGGATCAGGTGCCTTATTGGATGTCGAATTAACAATTGATGGCGGTTTTATTGTTGCAGGTTATATAGATATGTATTTTTCTGCTGAGACAGATTTTATAATCCTTCAGCTAGATGCAGAGGGTAAAAATAAATGGGAACGTGCCTTTGGAGAACCTGATAAAGTAGAAAAAGCTCATTTAGTTACTATTACATCGAATAACCAAATTGTAGTAGTAGGTCAACGTGGAAATTCACTTTGGATACTTCAACTAAATAATCAACAAGAAGTAGAATGGGAAGAGGTAATCAATCACGAATATATAAATTTTTTACCTACGTCTATTTGTGAAACATCTAATGGTCAAACTATTTTTACCGCAGTTGCTCAGAGAGAAAATACTGATAATCATTTGTTTGTAGTTAAATTGAATAATAGTTTTGGTGAGGTAGGTGTGAAAACGAAAATTGAATTTTCTTTATTGTCAATTTCATTAGAACAAGAACAAGAAACATTAAATTTTGAACGAAAGGGAAATGTTTATCAACAAAAAATAGCAGCTTCCTTACCTCACAAGTATATTGAAATTTATGGTCAAAAGACTGATATTTATAGTATTGATATTATATATTTTGATAAAAATCATAAAGCATCTTTTTCTCCTATTTTATCTACTAATTATTTGGAAAATGATACACAAATATTGACAAAATTGACAGATCTATCGAATAATATATTAATAATTGTTGTTTCAAATCAAGCATTAGATAAGAAGAAAATTCAACGAAAATTATCCTATAAGAAATTTTCCAAAACAAACATTGAAGATGTTTTTTTAGTCAAAAACTTGAATGATCAAACAGTAAACTTCGAAGAAAATAATCTTTGTGCTTGGACAACTTTTGAAAATCCCAAAACTATCATTTTTGTTTTAAGCCTAAAATAAGCTTTATTTTGACGTTTTTTTTAAATTGATGGTATATGTCGATTTTTTTTTAATCTTTCTTTAGGCATTAAATTAAGGCTATTCTAGGAGTTTTTTTAGGGTATTCATAAGTTTAGGTTTAAAATCTTTAAAATCTTTAGCATACATCCAACCATAAAACCAGTTAGCTACATAACCTAAAATTATAAATGCTATCAAATATAAACCTACATTTATCATCCAATACCAACCTTGTAACTGAACCCAATATGCAAAAATACTAATTAAAACAATGACAACTACTAATTTAAAATGAAATGGAACTGCTTCTACCATCCAAAATTCATCATCCATTTGTACAATATTCATTTTTGCCTTTTCATCTTTTATAGCTGTTACCGTTTTTTTATGGATTTCATAGTGATATTGAGGCAAAGTTTTTTCTAGTTGTTTTTTTAAGGTTTCAATACTTAACTGCTTTTGGTTTTTTATTCGCATGACCCTCTAATTGTAACTTTTTAATTTTTACGCGTGTTAAAATGATAAAATGCTTTATTTTAAATTATATTTATTGTTGAACACACTAAAAGCATAGGCTCCAAGATTTTTTTCGATTTTGCCTGCTCGTTGTGCTGTTTTTATATCATACATCGTTTTCATAATTTCTCGATCAGATACTTTTAAAACAATTTGTCTAGCTTGCTTGACAGAAAGCAATAAATCAATTTGTAGTTTATGAGATAATTTTTCTTGGAATTCACTAAGGACTATTTCTTCTAATGATTTAATCTTAAATTCTAAACGAGCTACTTTTCGTCCTTTCTTAATTTCTGAAAAGGTAAAAGCCATATCTGTGTGTTGTAATTCTTTTTGTGCTTGTTCTACTACCCTGCGTTTGAATAGAGTATAAGTCCGGTATTTTCCTTCTAAACTTAATCTGTATTTTAACTCATCAATACTGACTGTAAAATAGCTTGTAGAGCGAAATTGTTGAAGCATTTCATAAATCCTTATAGAATGAACTGATTTGAAACTCATTACATAACGTAAAGGAGTAGCTGTAAAATGTTCTTTAAGTTGAAGTAAGTATGGTTTTAAATCTGGAGCAAAAGCAACTTGAATGATACCCTTATTCTTAATATATTTTGCTTTGGTGAGAATAGAAACTTGAAGTAAACCGTCTGGCTCTTCAATCTCATAAACTTTACTAATTAATGCTTTTGTGTCTTTACGGAGTTTATCGTATAACATCTTTGATTTATAATCAGACTCATCTACAAAATCCTTAACATTAATCATATAGTTTTGAAAATCTTTATCATCAGGTTGTATTTTCGAGATGATGTACAACAAAATTTTCTTTTGAAAAGCAGTCATATCATAACGCGCATTGATTAAAGCATTAGATTGTATGGCTACTTTTTTCCTTTTAGTTGCTATCATCTTCTTTGTTTCATTCATAAATCAATTCTAAGAAAAAAATATGAATTAAAAACTACATTAAAAAAATGAATGATGTTTTTCACCCTCTAATTGTAACTTTTCATGCTTTAAAAATGCTTAAAATGACCCTCTAATTGTAACTTTTCACCCTCTAATTGTAACTTTTAACCCTCTAATTG
>CAYLSF010000859.1:0-3793 GCA_964385675.1 uncultured Saprospiraceae bacterium | reverse complement strand
AAGATTCAACCCATATCTTTCCACCTAGTCCTGCTATAATTTTTTTACAAATAGCTAGACCTATTCCACCACCACCAACTTCACGTTTTGTATGAATTTTATTAAAAATATTAAATATTCTCTCTAAGTTTTCTGGAGCGATACCAATACCATTATCTTTTACCCTAAATTTAAAATGATTGAGTTCATCTGTACAACTAATTTCAATTATTGGTAAGTCTGTTCTTCTAAACTTAATAGCATTTGAAATTAAGTTTTGAAAAATCTGTACAATTTGAGAATTAGAAGCCCTGAGTACAGGTAATGATTCCGCTAAAATTTCAGCCTTATTGTTAGAAATTTCCAACTGAAGATTGTTGATAGCGGTTATTAACATATCATTGGAGTCCACCATTTTAAGCTCCGATACGTCCGAACCAGCAAGTGCATAAGAAATCAAATCCTTTAAAAAACCATTGAGATATTGTGCAGAATCAAGGATATAGGAAAGATATTCATTTCCTTTCTCATCTAACTTTTCTTGGTATTGCCTATCTAATAATTTTCCAAAACTACTAATCATCCTCAATGGCTCTTTGATTTCATGTGCTGCTCTATGCGTAAAATCTCTCAACTCATCATTATGAGTTTTAAGTAAAATTAATTCTTTCTCTTTGAGTTCTTCTTTAAACTGATTTTCAAGGTCGGCAATGGCTTTAGTTTTTTCCATACCAAATAACTGCCGTTCCATTTTATGGGCTTTCAACTGATACTCATACGCATTTTTGTAGTCCTCTAGTGCGGCATAGGTTTCAGCTAAACTTACACAATTCATATATTTAAATCGCTTATCTCCTATGGTTTCAGCTATTTTTAGTGATTTTGTGAGTTGAGTAATACATTTTTTGGGATCATCTTGAAAAAGCATACACATATTGAAAAGAATGTGCATTTCTCCCAGTTTGTCTCCTATGCTCTTACAAAGTTCTAATGCTTTGTTATAATATTCTAGAGATTTAGTCTCTTTTTTAAATCGTTGATATACAATTCCTAGGTTTTGATAAATTAAGCTTTGTAATTTTTTATTCCCACCGTTTTCAGCATCAATAGCTAATGCCTTTTTATAATATCTTTCGGCAGCATGGGTATCATTTTGATTTAGATAAGTGCTTCCAATATTAGTATAAATTCCTGTCATTTGGGATTTATTATTTAGTTTTTCCCAAATTTTAACCGAATCAAAATACTTTTCTAATGTGGCTTTATAATTTTTTTGAGCGGAATACACTAATCCCATAACATGGTAAATAAAAGCTTCCCAACCATCTAGCAAAGTAGAATCTTTAGAAAATTTAAGCGTTTCCAAACAAAGGTTTAAAGCATCTTTATAATTACCTTGACGGTAGTATATTTTAGCAACTTGTGCATTGGTGAAGGGGTGATATAATGAAAGATTTAAATAGTTTTGTAACTGAATAGATTGATTCAAATAATCTAGAGCTTTTTCGTACTTACCTTGATTTGTACATATTTCTGCCATGATTCTATAGGTAAAAATAGAATTTTCATTATGTTGCCCAAGTGCATCTGTAGCTTGAAAACATAACATTTGTGCTTTTCGATAATTTCCCTTTTCTGTTTCTATTGCAGCAAATACATTATACGCTATCCCCTTCGCCTGCTCATTATCCATCACCTTTGCTAAATTCAAAAGATCCATAGCAGGATTTAGTGCTGTATTAGGCTCATTCAGTTGTAAATAGCCAATTAGTTCTGATAAGACCTCTATACTTTTATTGGTATTCTCTGCTGAATTCCACCATTCTTTTAATTCCTGTATTCGTTTTTTTTGCTTAACTATGGATTTAGCATAATTCATTTCTACTCTATTCAGATTGTTTATAATAGTTCAATGGTAGTACTACTGAATGATACAAATATAACAGACTTTATTCATAAAAATGGATTATATATATCAGCCTCATAAATAAAAATTCTAGTCTAAAAACCATTTTCTAAGCAAAATACTTTTCTAATTGCCTCTGAATTACAATATATTTATAAAATTCCTTTACAAATACATGACAAAAAATCATAATAGATTGGGTTTTTATCAAAAAAATGTATAGTATTGTTTTCGATTTTGCAAAACGCCAGCAAAGTATCTAAAACAAAACTTTTAAATTGTATTTTACTAGAAAACAACTAAATAGATATTTTTATTTTACATATAAAACAAAATACAAAACCGATGAAAGGCTTTAAAATATTCACGTTAGCAATAGTTATTTTGACTACACAATTTTGCTTTGGACAAGTAGAAAAAGAATTATTTAAATCTTATGGAGGGAATGGTAATAATTGTTACGGAAATACCATGATGCCTTCTATTTATGATACGATTACTGATAAAGTAGAAGTCAGAGCCGGATATACTTATTTGAAGAGGATTCCTCCTGTTTATGATACTATTGTACAAAAGATATTAGTACGCCCAGGCTATACCCGTTATCAAGTTGTGGAACCTTTATTTGATATAAAAGTAGAAAAGGTTAAAGTACATGATCAAGATACGGAGCTTAAACCAGGATTGGTTTCAAAACCTCGTGTATTTGCCGATCAAGTAGAGACTATACCTGTTCGTAAAATTTGGACAAAAACTAAAAAGCGTAAAAATTGTCGCTCTAGAATCCCTGAAAACTGTTTGGATTGGGAGGTTAAAGAATTACCTAGTCAACGTTTAGAAGTCACAAGAGAAGTACCAAGCACAATACTTGGTGGACAAGCCAACGTAACAGATATTCCTGAAAAATTTGTAACTATTCAAAAGAAAGTATTAAAAAGAGAGGCTAGTGTCAAGGAGGTTAATATCCTACCTGAATACAGAACGGTACGTCAACTAAAGATAAAAACACCAGCTAGATACGAGGAAGTTAAAGTTCCTCCAGCTTACAAAGAAATCAAACGAATAAGAATAATTACAGAAGGTGGAACCATAGAACCACAAGAGGTAGTATGTGAAGACGATTATGGAAGTTATGTATTACCAATCCAATTAAAATTACAAGAAAGAGGATATCAAGTAGGAGAATTAGATGGTGTATTAGGACGCAAAACCAAAGCAGCTCTTATTCAGTATCAAATTGATCACAACTTACCTATTGGTCAATTAGATTTTGCTACAATTAAAAAATTAGGTTTAATGAGATAGTAATCCTACTTTAGATATAGGCAAAAAAATAAGCGGAGAATGCATTCTCCGCTTAACATTTACGTTCAATCAAATCCCTAAAAAATTAAATCTAACACTATTTAAATCCACTTTTTAGCAAAACTATCTGGTTTCCTTAGGCTTTACACAACAACTTGGTAGCTGTTTTTCTAGTACTACATCTGGTTTCAAATCATCCGCCCAGAAACCTTTATCAGAGATAAGTTGCTTAATCTCTGTAGTGGAAACTAAAGTTTGATCATATTTAATCATCAATGTTTCCCTATGTAAATCTAATTCTGCAAATACTATGCCTTTTTTTGATGGAAGGCTGTTTTCTAAAAAATATTTACAAGCATCACATTTTGCATACGTTTTTACATGTGTGATTTGTACATTTTTTGAACCCATTTCTTTTGGTGTACAGCCTGTACTAAAAATTATTAAACTAATAGCTAGGCAAAAGATAGATAAGAAATTTTTCATGATGTGGTTTTTTAATTTTTAACAATCAAAGTGTATGTACATCTATAGTTTTAGTGTCTTTATATTCTCTGTTAAGCATTTTAGTTGTAATCAAGTTTGAATTAAGCTTACATTAAC
>CAYLSF010000858.1:0-3794 GCA_964385675.1 uncultured Saprospiraceae bacterium | reverse complement strand
AGTAAAATATGGGTGGAAAGCATTATAATTTCGACTAATCGTCATTAATCCTAGTTAAAACAATTCTTTAAATTTTCCCAAACAAAGAACCTTTTATTGATGAAAATCAGTATTATTTGCAAACCCAAGTAAATTCATCTATCTTTGAATCAAACATTAGAACTAATGACAAGAAATACCATAATTATAATTAGCATTATTATTCAAGATTCGAGCAATCTGTGAACGTGCTGATTATTGTTTTTTAAAAAAGGTGCTGACAGGTTGTAAACGGTCAGCACCTTTTTTATTTTTGCGATCTTATAGGTGTAAGGTATGAGGTGTAAGGTATAAGGTAATAAAAAACCTTGAACCTTAAACCTTGAACCTTAAACCTCAACACTAAACGATGAAGAAATACAATACATACAAGCAACTCAACCTACCCGAAGTCGATAAGGCGATATTGGAGTTTTGGGAAAAGCAGGATATTTTTAATAAAAGTATCTCGGAGCGAGATGGCAGTCCATCTTATGTTTTTTATGAAGGGCCACCTTCTGCAAATGGAAAGCCGGGGATTCACCACGTTTTGGCTCGGTCTATCAAGGATATTTTTTGCCGATTCAATACGATGAAAGGGTATAAAGTCGAGCGAAAAGGTGGTTGGGATACGCATGGTTTGCCGATTGAATTGCAGGTAGAAAAGGAATTGGGGATCACGAAAGAGGATATTGGCAAAAAAATATCGGTAGATGATTACAACAAAGCCTGTCGAGAAACAGTGATGCGGTATAAAGATCAGTGGGACGACATCACGGTAAAGATGGGCTATTGGGTAGATTTGGATAATCCATATATCACCTTTAAAAATGAGTATATCGAGTCGGTTTGGTATTTATTGAAGCGATTATATGATAAGGACTTGATGTACAAAGGCTATACGATTCAGCCGTATTCACCTGCAGCAGGTACGGGATTGAGTTCGCATGAGCTGAATATGCCTGGAGCGTATAAAGATGTGAAAGATACATCAGCAGTCGCTCAGTTTAAAGTGACGCAAAATGATAAATCTGCCTTTTTGTATGAAGGTGTCGATGAAGGCGATGTCTATATCATCGCTTGGACAACTACGCCGTGGACATTACCATCTAATGTAGCCTTGGCAATGGGGAAAAAGATAGATTATGTGCGGGTAAAAACCTATAACCCTTACACTAAAAAGCGAGTAAATTTGGTATTGGCGAAAGCCTTATTGAAAAAATGGTTTAAGCCAGAGCAAGCGGAATTGGATTTTGAGGCATATCAACCGACCGACAAAAAAATACCGTATCGAATCACCGCAGAATTTAAAGGAGTGGCATTTGAAGGCTTGGATTATGAGCAATTATTGCCGTATCAGCAGCCCGAAGAAGGCGATGCTTTTAAGGTGTTGTTAGGCGATTTTGTTTCTACGGAAGATGGTACGGGTATCGTTCACATTGCACCGAGTTTTGGTTCTGATGATAAAAAAGTCGGAGACAAATACGGTATGGGAGCATTGACCTTGGTGGATAAACAAGGAAAATTTGTAGAAGGTGTTGGAGAATTTTCGGGGCGTTATGTGAAGAACTACAAAAACGATCCTGATTATGTGAGTGTCGATATTGACATAGCCGTGAAGCTAAAGCAAGAAAATAAGGCATTTAATGTAGCGAAATATGCGCACAATTATCCGCACTGTTGGCGTACTGATAAACCGATTTTGTACTATCCTTTGGATTCTTGGTTTATTCGTTCCTCTTCTGTGAAAGAGCGAATGCAAGAGTTGAATAATACCATCAACTGGAAACCAAAACACACGGGAGAAGGACGTTTTGGAAAGTGGTTGGAAAACTTGCAGGATTGGAATTTGTCTCGTTCTCGTTTTTGGGGAATTCCATTGCCAATTTGGAGAACGGCTGACCCTGAGCATCCAAATTTTGAAGAAAGATGTATTGGGTCGGTGGCGGAATTGCAAGCAGAAATTGAAAAAGCGAATGCAGCGTTAGGATTAGAACAAAGCGTACCGAAAGATTTACACCGTCCATACATTGATGATGTGGTCTTGGTTTCTAGCAATGGAGAGCCGATGCGTCGGGAATTGGATTTGATAGATGTATGGTTTGATAGTGGCTCAATGCCGTATGCACAGTGGCATTATCCGTTTGAAAATCAAGATAAATTTAAAGCAAATTTCCCTGCGGACTTTATTGCAGAAGGCGTGGATCAGACGAGAGGTTGGTTTTATACTTTACACGCAATTGCGACGATGGCGTTTGATTCGGTATCGTTTAAAAATGTGGTGTCCAATGGTTTAGTATTAGATAAAAACGGGGTTAAGATGTCAAAAAGACTCGGAAATGCCGTGAATCCATTTGAAACCTTAGCGAAATATGGTGCCGATGCAACCCGTTGGTATATGATTTCCAACTCGCAGCCGTGGGATAATTTGAAGTTTGATCTAGATGGTTTAGCGGAGACTCGTCGTAAATTCTTTGGAACGCTGTATAATACGTATCAGTTCTTTGCAGTCTATGCAAACATTGATGGATTTGCGTTCAATGAAGAAGAAATCCCGATGGAAGAGCGACCTGAAATTGACCGTTGGGTGATTTCCTTATTGAATACTTTGGTGGCAGATGTTCGCAAAGATTACTCGGATTATGAGCCGACTTTGGCGACTCGTAAGATTCAAAACTTTGTAAATGACCATTTGAGTAATTGGTATGTTCGCTTATGTCGTCGTAGATTCTGGAAGGGTGAATACGGTCAAGATAAGATAGCGGCGTATCAAACGCTTTATACTTGTTTGGAAACCATTGCCAAGTTAATGGCTCCTGTTGCACCGTTTTATTCGGATCATTTATACCGTGATTTGAATAGCGTTACAGGTTGTGAAACTTATGAGTCTGTGCATTTAGCGTTATTCCCTACAGCAGATGATGCGTTGATTGACAAGGCATTGGAAGAACGCATGGATTATGCACAACGGATTACGTCTTTGGTCTTGTCGTTGCGTAAAAAGCATAGAATGCGTGTGCGTCAGCCGTTGGCAAAGATGTTGTTGCCTGTGCTAGATGAGGCATTTATTGAGCAAGTGGATCGAGTAAAAGACTTGGTACTCTTGGAGGTGAATATCAAAGAATTGGAATATATCACTGACACGTCGGGTATTATCAAAAAGAAAATCAAACCGAATTTCAAAACGTTGGGTCGTCGTTTGGGTAAAAACATGAAGCAAGGCAAAGCCTTGATTGATGCAATGACACAAGAAGATATTGCGAATTTGGAGAAAACGGGCGTTCATCAATTGGTGATTGGAGAGCAAACCTTTGACTTATCTCCTGCGGATTTTATTATTCAATCGGAAGATATCGAAGGTTGGTTAGTGGCAAATGACGATGACTTAACGGTTGCCCTAGATGTCAACTTGACACAAGATTTGATAGATGAAGGTACGGCTCGTGAAATGGTGAATCGTATTCAAAATATCCGTAAGGATAAGGATTTTGATGTGACAGATAGAATCACTTTGACGGTTCAGCAAAACGATGCTATCAAAGGGGCAGTTCAAAACTTTGGGGATTATATCTGTAATGAAGTTTTGGCAGATGCTCTTAATGTGGTGGAATCACTTGATGGTGGTGCTGAAGTGGAATTGACGGATGGTGTTGTGATTTTGATGTTGGTGGAGCGTTAGGGACAGGATTTACAGGATTGAACAGGATTTTTTTGGAATGAATTTTTTGAAGCCTTCCGCTAAAAAAGCAGAAGGCTTTTGTTTTTTAAATGACTCT
>CAYLSF010000857.1:0-3797 GCA_964385675.1 uncultured Saprospiraceae bacterium | reverse complement strand
AAAGTCGTTGGGACCTGCAAGGTTTGTTAAAAAAAAGTACGATATGCCGAATTCATCAACAAATTCCTCATTTTCGATCATATTTAATCCAACTAGTCTATATTCAGCATTGAATGTATTTCTTTCAAAAAAAACAGCAACCTCGTCATACAGTTTCCTATCTATAGTTCTAGAAATATTTAGAAATTCATCTTTAGAGTATTCTCTCCAATCTCTCGGATATTGAATTAGAATTTCTCTAAATTGATTTACGGTGGTTAAAATTTTATTATTTCGATTCTTTATTAGAATTTTGTTGTTTAAATCAAAAAAATCAATAGTAAATTTCCCTCTATTAGAATAAGGATGAATAATCCCTTTATCATCTATAAACAAATGATTTTCTGGCGTATCTACTTCAGGATGTAGTAAAAGCGGTCCTTCTGCTAATAAAGTTTCAGAGTCTGTATGGTATTCCAACTTATCGTCTGGGGCATTTTTTATGTTAGGTTGTTGCGTTTTAAAAGTTTCTGAGCGTAAATTTAAATCTTTATGAATCGGTAATAAATTACTCCATTCAAATTCGAGCCATGGATAAGCTGCCACAGGGCGATAATGAAAAATCACCATTTCATCCATAGAAATTTTCCGCTCCGTATAAGCACATTTCCCGTGATACAGTTTATATAGCTTTGCCTTAGCTGCCGTATAATCCCCCTCTATTAGTCCTTCTGGCACATCCTCGAAATCTTTATATACTGAAATCATAACACAATCTTTTTTTGTAAATATCACAATTCTAATCCACAAAATCCATTCTCTCTTTATAATTCTCCTCCCAATAATTATCTGGATTCCTCTCAATTCTCAATTCTCCTCCCGATAGCTATCGGGACTCAATTATTAAATATCCCTAAAAAAGCAGTCTCATCCCACTCTTGCACAGGTGTCAATTCATAGATCACTTTATGCTCAAAATCATCCCGATATTCATATTGAAAATTGGCAAAGCGTTGACGCTGACTGATAGATTTCGTTTGTATAAAGGCTTCTCCGAGTATTAAACCAATTTTCGCCCAATCATTGAAGAAATATTCTTGTAATAAGGGAATAACTTTATTCGCAAACACGACTCGTAACTCCTCTAAAGTCTGAATAGACATAAAATAAGCATGACCAATACAATGGTCTTTATCTAATAAAATTTCTATTCGTTGATTTAAAGTTTCTAACAATAAACGTAAATCAATTTCTCCAATTTTTCGATGTAAGAGTCTTGGATTTGGCGGCATTTCCACAAAACTAAACCGCCGCCGCAACGCACTATCTAAATTTTCTACACTTCTATCTGCTGTATTCATCGTACCAATTAAATATAAATTAGGTGGCACAATAAAAGAAGATTTAGAATATGGTAGCACCACAAAAGTCGCCTCATCCCTGCCCTTTCGTTTGTCCTGCTCAATTAAGGTGATTAACTCCCCAAAAATCCCTGCAATATTCCCCCGATTAATTTCATCAATTATTAAGATAAATTTTTCACTTTCTTGAATCCATTCTTCGGGAATTATATTGGGTATCTCTTTGGTATATCGCTCACAAGTTTGTTGTAAAGCTTGACTCGCCCGCTCACACATTTGTTTGAAAATACCATCTTCTAGTTCATAATACACCTGTTTATCTGCTGCCTTAGGCTTTATACCTTCTACAAAGTCTTCATACGACATAGCTTGATGAAAGGTAACAAACTCAATTTGTCCTGCCTTTCTATACTGCTCATATCTATCTTTAAGGACTTGTCGATATTGCTGATTTTCAATTTCGACTTCTACCACACTTTTGCCTTCTATAATGGAAATCGCATGGTTAATAGTATTATAGGTTTTACCTGTCCCTGGAGGGCCAAATAAGATTAGATTTAGTGGTTTCTGCTCCTTTTTTCGGGTTTCGTAAGTTGGTACTATATCATAAACGGCATCATACATTTGAACTATTTCTACTAAACGCTCATATTGACTCTGTGATGCCACATAATTTGTACCGGGCAAGCCTGTATTAAATTTTTCAAATGCCTTACTATATAACATAGAGGTGGTAATCGGCTTATCCCAAAGGTTATATTCAACTTTTAACCGAACCCTTGTCATCAACTTTGGCAAATCGGTATTATCAATATAATAGGTTTTTTCTTTTTCAGATTGCCCCATTTCTCCTACATCCGAAGTAATTAGGCATAAGGCGACACAACCTGCTTGTTTGCCTGTTTGCCACAATATGACCTTATCTCCTCTTTTGATTCGATTCTTATGCGTTGTTACCGCAAAGGTTTCTAAAGCCCCTTGTTGTAGTGCCTTTGTAATGTTATACTTTTTTGGATTAACTTGAAAAATCCAATAGTTCATTATCGTTCAATTTTGAAATATATCTAATTGCCTTAAAAATCGGATTTTTTTTTCAAAAGGGTATATAGTTTTAGAGAATTATAAATATTCCCCAGCTAACTCAATGATAAATGATAAGAATTTTATCAAAGTAAAGGTCAAAAAAGTTAACAAATCTTATTTGATAAAGAGTATTTAAGGAGTAAACGGTGAATGTTATCGTTGTATAGTTGTGGAAAAAGTTGGTAAAAATTAAAAAATCTCCTAATCTTTGTAAGAAGTTGTTTAAAAACTCATCACCATGTCATTACTTCTTTTACTAAAATACAGGGATAAAAAACTATGGAAAGCTGCATTACAAGTCGTTTTACCTAACGAACAAATTGAGGTTTACCCAAATGTTACCGATCCAAGTTCCGTTGATTTTATCGTTACGATGTCTCCGACTCAAGCAGAAGTTGAACAATTTCCCAACGTAAAAGTCATTCAATCGCTAGGGGCAGGTATAGATTATATATTAAAGGCTAATGTATTACGCCCAGATAATATCTTGGCAAGAATGGTCAATCCAAATTTAACCCATGATATGTTTGAATTTGTATTGAGTATTCTTTTGAGTCAAATGAAAAACTTACCGACCTATCAGCAGCAGCAAACTCAACGCCTTTGGAAACCGATGCCTTATCGAAGTATCAAAGATATAACCGTAACAATATGGGGCTTAGGCAAAATAGGAAGTTATGTAGCGGAGAAATTAACTCAATTGGGTTTCAAGGTAAAAGGATGGTCAAAGTCGCCGAAAAACATTCATGGCGTAAAAAGTTATACGGGGCAAGATGGACTTATTCAATCTATTACTTCTACCGATTTTCTAGTGAATATTTTACCCTTAACCCCCAATACTTTTGAGATTTTAAATTATCAAAACTTACAACACTTACCCAAGGGGGCTTATGTCATCAATGTAGGAAGAGGTCAACACAATCAGGAAAAAGATTTAATAGAACTTCTAAATCAAGGACATCTTTCTGGGTTTGCTTCTGATGTATTTCACCAAGAACCCTTACCTACAGCTCATCCTTTTTGGAATCACCCTAAAATTTCCATTACACCTCATATTGCAGGTATCACCGCTCCTCATGCTTCCGCTGAAGCTATTGCAGATAATTATCTAAGATTTAAAGCTGGAGAGCCTTTAAAAAATGTAGTGGATTTAAATAAGGGATATTAAAAATAATTCTAATCATCTGTATGTATTTCTCATTTTAAACCGTCTTAAATAAGATAAGAATTTCAAACAAATAATATGTTTTTAAATATAAAAAGTATTGATTTTTAAAATTAATAAGTGGATTTTTCAATTAACTCAAATTAAATAAAAACATATTATAATTTTTTATTTATATTAGCGTCGGGTTTAAAATTTATTTTAATCAT
>CAYLSF010000856.1:0-3799 GCA_964385675.1 uncultured Saprospiraceae bacterium | reverse complement strand
AAAAATTATAAAAAAAAACCTTCTATGAGAAGCCAAGGTAAATCTTACAAAATTTCAAAAAATCTCCCTCTAAAAAGTATAGATAAGTCTAAAAAAAAGTAATAAAATAAGTAAGAAGAATAACTGCTAAAGAAAAATATTTGCTAAGCCAAGCTGTAAATGATCATCAAAAGATAGAAGCCAAAGCCGCACAATATAGAGAACTGAAGAAAAGACTACTCCAAAATGATCCCAACCCTTTACAAAACTTACCTGAAGTGAACTTACCAGAACAATTAACCCCAATACAAATTAAAGAATTTTTTGAAGTACACAAAAATAGAAGTAAGTCAACCTTTACTAAAATTCCAACTTTTAAAACAACTGTACCAGAAATGCATCCATGCTATTTAAGGCTTGATTTGGTTACTCTAAAAAGTATTAGTACAAACGAAAATGTACTGCTAGCTTTTTTTTTAGAAGATTTAATTAAAAAAACTAATGTCCCAGCTGCACTAGAAACCATTAGCATAGGTGGGGCGCAAATAAAGCAAACCACCTTTTCTTTCCCTATGAAACTTCCTCATATTGGAAAAATTAAGACTTGGACAAAGTTAGACACAAACGACAAAATCGCGTATAACATTAAAAATTATACGCAAGTTGTTGGTACTCCCATAACGACTTTTAAACAAAAAGACATCCCTCAAGAAAACGACCCACCTTTAATAAAAATTCCAAACATAAGAATTTTTAAGTTTTATGATGGTCAAATAAACAAATTTGAAATAACTATCGACGAAACAACTCACTATGCACTCAGTAAATCACCTGACGCACGAGATGATATTGCTAAACATTTTTTATCGGAAAATAGGCTAACAATTAAACCAACGCTTGGAAAACAAGAATTTGATATAACAAACCCAGTAACTAAGACTATTGGGTTAATAACAACAGAAAAAGAACTTGAACTAACTGCTTATAAGGAAACTTACTTACAAGTTGTAGCACGCTCAAACGATGAATTTTATACAGAAATTGAATTTCGAAAGGACGTCTCAGGTACTTTGCAGCTTGAAATTAATTTTGATATTGATTATATACTTCGCTCAAAAATGGTAGAGGAAAACAAACAAACAGAACTCCAAAAGTTACTAATAATCCAATTCCCAAAATTTAAAAATTTAAAATACATGAAATATTATTTTTTACAAAAAGCAAATCTTCTCCCAACTAGCCCACAGTATTCGCAAACAATGAATGCTTTATCTAATCAAAATTTATTCGTATTAGAAGATCAAATTTATGGAAAACTCTACAAAAAAATGGAACAATTAGCAGGAATTGTTGAAACCTTTTCGAAAGGCCAAATTTTAACTATCCAACAAGCATTGAGAGTTTCAAAAATGCTAAGTACATTGACAGTATATATTAACTTGCTTAAGGATCCTGTATTTGTAAACCAAAGTTCTTCATATATCCAATATTTGGCGAGCTTAGCTGACGAAACGCCTTTGCCCTTATTCCCACAAGCTATGGGGGGTACCTTGCTTGAAGCAATATCTAACTTAATATCAGAAAGTATGAATTATGAATACATTACTAATTCGACAACAAGCGAAAATCTTACATATATTTTGCAACAAATTCAAACATTTGTCCCCTCTTTCTTTAGTCCTGTATTCTCAGAACAACTTGTTTCGCTTTCAGAAATTATGAGTCAAACAGCAGCTTATAGACGCAAACAAAATGAAACCCGAATAGAAATGGTAAAAGATAATCTTGAAGAAGAATTGGTAAACATGAACAATGAAATAACCATAACGCAGAAAATTATTAACCAACAAAAAATAAATAAAATTGAGGATTTAGCAGCTTTAAACAATGAAAAACAAATAATTGAAAAACAACCAATGTCTATATCTTCGCCTGAACAATTAAAAACCATTGAAACTAATATATTAAGCAATACAGATCAAATAGCTGATT
The DNA here is from genome assembly GCA_964385675.1 of uncultured Saprospiraceae bacterium. Lineage (GTDB taxonomy): Bacteria > Bacteroidota > Bacteroidia > Chitinophagales > Saprospiraceae > CAYLSF01. The sequence goes on along the minus strand of CAYLSF010000856.1, from coordinate 1,828 downwards.
TCCAAGAACAAGAGAACACAATTGAAGATATAAAACAACAACTGAATACCCTTTACGCTAAAATTCCAAATGCTAACACAACTGGTGAAGTTACCGCAATACAACGACAAATTGATAAAATAATGAAAAACTCGCCTTTTGATTTAGGCGAGATATATCCTGCCAAACGCCAAAAAGTAGGACTACGCAAAAGAAAACGGGAAGAAATAGATGACCCCACAACAGAACTGGAGCAAATAAAGGCTGTAAAGAGGGCCAAAACTGGTTACTCGTCAAGTATTCCCATATACGAAGAGGGCGGTGTTAGAACACGAAAGCAACGACTTGCAGACGACCCGACGATTACATCTTATTAAAAAATTAACAGCTTAAAAAAAACTAAAAAAAATAATAAAAAATTACCTAAAAAAATTATAATATGTTATCAAATACTGGATCAGTTAAAAGTAATACCCAAAACTTAATGAATAGTCAGCAAGATATTAATACTTTACGCTCATTTGGTAGCCAAATGGGCCAAATGCATAATGAAGGAATTGTAAATAATATTGGTCGTTATGATAAAAATTTAATGTCATGGCTTGTATCATTCCACAACGCGTTATCTGGGGATACTATTAATATGAATGAAATAAATAATGCTTTTGAGGTATTAGAAAAAATACGTGAAAAAACAAAAAACCAATATTTAATAGACTTACTGTATCCTGAATATGCGCGAAATGCAAAAATACCTTTAGAATTCCCTATTCCAACTTCTTCTTTCCAAATACACAACCAGATATCTGTTAATACTAATGCTTTAGGAAATTTAGCTATTATTTTTAACCCTTTCTTTTTAGAACAGGGTGCTGCCACTAATTCTACTTTTTACTTAAATAATGATGCAAGTTTAAATGGCTCTGCTGCCTCTAATTTTTTCACTGCTACTCAAATTGGAACAACGGTTCCATTAGTTATTTATCAGAAGTATCGCTTAGTTTCTGCAGCATTCCATGCAAGATATATTTTTAGATTAGATTCTGCATCTGGTGTATTTGGAGGAGCAATTAATTTTGAAACCGTAAGCTCAACGGCTAATGGTGGTGTATTAGCCTCCCTAGCTAGATATGGTAATTTTAATTTAATTGATGATTCTTATTTTTCAACACGCTCAAATCCTTTAGATGGCATGCGATTATTATATATACCTTACGATCCAAGTACAGAAGAATTCAATAATTTAGGAACTTCAAAATCAAGTACTAATTTTTTATTTTATGCTCAAGGTTTCCCACCATCACAGAGTGCTATTAGAATTGACGTATATTTGAATTATGAAACTGTATTAGACCCTGAATTCCAAAATTTTGTTCCAACTACTATGGCTGCACCTTCTACTAGCCAAGAAATAAGGAATAGCGTAGATTATGCTACTAAAAACGGAAAAGTAACAACAACAGTAAGTGACTATGAAAAAAATTCGCAAAAAGAAAAAAAACAACTTCAAGAAACAGGTGGTTTTCTGGATACAGTATTGGAAGGAGCTAAGAGTTTGCTGCCTTCTATTGGGGATATAGCAGGTTATTTGATGAAAGGATTAGGTGGAATATTTTTCTAAGTACATAACGGCTATTTTGAAATTTAAAATTTAAAATTTAAAATAAAAATAAATAATTGTATTTTTTTAAATTCAAATTTAAATTTAAATGGGGATTGGGGAATCCGCAATTGGGGATTGGGGTTTGGAAAGGTTTTGTTTTAGATTAAAGTTTTTAAATAAGATTATTTAAGAGGTTTACGCTTTTTCCCTGTAAATTGGGGATTGGGGATTGGGGATTGGGGATTG
>CAYLSF010000855.1:0-3802 GCA_964385675.1 uncultured Saprospiraceae bacterium | reverse complement strand
GATAATGATATTTTTAATTATTAAATTTAGTTGAAATATGTGAATAGGTTAGACAAGAATAGTTTTAGAATTTCATCCATTTTAGGGAAATTTTTTTCCAAATCGGGAGATTTTTTTGAAAAATGGTTGTTATAAAGGTTTTTAATAATAATATAAAACCTGATAACTATGCAATTAGATCAGCATAATCCTTGGCATAAAGTTCATATTGGTACAAATGCCCCAAAAATTGTAAATGGAATTATAGAAATCCCTAAAAACACTAGAGCTAAATATGAATTAGATAAATCATCTGGACTTTTAGTATTGGATAGAGTGTTATATTCTTCTATGTATTATCCTGCTAACTATGGTTTCATTCCTCAAACCTATTGTGATGATAAAGATCCACTTGATATTTTAGTCTTGAGCCAAATTACTATTGTACCGATGTGTATTGTATCAGCGAAAGTAATTGGTGTAATGCGAATGTTAGATAATGGAGAATTAGATGATAAAATTATAGCAGTTGCTGCAAATGATATGAGTGTCAATCATCTCAATGACATTTCAGAATTGCCACCACACTTTTTCAAGGAATTAAAGAACTTCTTTGAGGATTATAAAAAATTGGAGAATAAGACAGTCAAAATTGAGGAGTTTCAAAATGCAGAGATTGCATATAATATAGTACAACAAAGTATGATAGATTATCAAAACTTAATTTTAGGGAAATAGATTTTTAAGAAATCTATCCAACAAAGCCCCTCAAAGAGTTTCATAAAAATTTAGAGACCGTTAGAAAAGCATGTTAAACCTCAAAGTCTTGACACGCCTTTCTAAACGATCTCTTTCTACCAATTGCTTCTATTCTAGTTATTAGATTTTTAGATTTAAAAACACTTTTTAATTTTAAAACTAATAACTCATCAACTGATAATTATATACTAAATAAATCAACCATGATTAAAAGAAGATATTTGACTTTGTTGGTTTACGCTTAGAATGTTTCCATTGTCCAGGAATCATTGCTCTAACTATTGCTTGTTGACGAATCGTATTTCTTAAACTCACCAACTCTGGACGACCATACATCGCATTAATTTTTTGATCAGCTATCGTATTTCCTGTTGGCGGATTATCTGAAACAACGAATACGGAGAATACTTCTGCTATATCTTCAGCAGGATTAGTAGAAGCATAATCTGTTACAAATCTATCTTTATATTTTTCATAAAACTGCTGTGCTGCTACATCATCATTAATTGCTCTATGCTCACCTATAATATCTGTCCATCCAAGATTATATATTTCATATAAGTAGGAGTTAGCATTAGCACAACCTTCTCCAATATGAAAAGTATTACACGCTGCCTCGCTAATATCTGCATTCAATTGTAAGTGATTTAAAGTTAAGATATGTGCCATTTCATGGATGATGGTATAAGCAAAATCTGCATTTAAATCAATCTTCTCCAAATCTGTAACCACTTCAATAGCTAATCCTAACCTCCAACGACTTAAGTCACCATCTTGTACTGGCATTACATATCCTAATACTTCATTATTACCATGAAATACTTCAAATTCTGCTACCATTGTGCGATCTTGTATTGGAAATAATTTCGTTACATATTCCCACATTTTGATATGTCTAGAATAATCTTGTTGATAGCTTTGTAAATTGTTGGGTACATTATAATCTTTTGTCTTATTGATGTTATCGCCATCTACCCTATATAAGGTCAATGCCCCTTCTCCATCATTACTATGGTCATGACCATGTCCATCATCTGAATCCTCATTGCCATCAATGTTATCAGCAATATTATCAAAGTCAGAGATAAAATCATCATCTTTATTACAAGATGTTAAGGATAAGGTTAATGCTAATAATGCCCAAATTAAAAAACTGTTGCGGTTCATAATGATTCGTTTTGTGAGTGATAAAATAATGTTTAACTAAAATGTTTGTTTGTTCAAAATTGCTCTTGTTCGTTAAGCAATACAGTATCAAAACGACTCACCCAAAATCTACCCTACCCCTTTTTGAATATTTTTTATGAAAAAAATTTAAAATCAATTTAAACAAGCTAACCTATACCTCACAATCCATTGAAATACATCGCTTTTTTTGGTAAAAATCATTATTTACCCTTACCTTTGTGGTATAAATCAAAATTATTATAACTATGAAGAGTTTAGATCAAGAAAAAACAAATGGTGCTAGAAACTTTTTTATCTACACTATACTATTTATCATATTTGTATTGTCTATGTGGGTTTCTATTTATCAAGCTAACTTTCAGTTAACTTTCTAAACTATTACATCCAATCAATACTAAATTAAAAAGGCATTTACCCTAATTTATTAGGATAAATGCCTTTTTGTGTTTTAGATATTCTAAAATTAAACTTTCCGTTCTCTATTAACCTCCAAATTAAACACATCTAATCTATTATAATGCCCTGTTACATCTAAAGCCATTCGTTCACCATATACTTTATCTAAGTCATCTACTTCTACTATAAAAATACCTTCTTTATGGCATTGAGGTTCTAAAATATAATGACCATCTGGGCCAATCACACAACTACCACCCCAAAGTAGCATTTCATCTGGTTTATCTTTTAAATACTCAGGTAAATCTAATATTTTAGGTAAATCTTTCACTCTTGTAATCTGACCAACGGCAATCACAAAACATCTTCCTTCAAAAGCATAACTTCGACTTGCGATTTGCAATAACTCATGTACATTTGGCCATACGGCAATATGAATCGTTTCCCCTTCATTATGCATTGTTTGTCGAGTCAACGGCATCCAATGTTCCCAACAAATCAACCCCCCTACCCTACCAAAAGAAGTTTCTACCGCTTTCAAACCCGCTCCGTCTCCTAAACCATGAACTAACTTCTCTGTAAATGTCGGCATCAATTTTCTATGATGGTTCGCCAAGTTCCCTTGTTCATCAAAAGTCAATAAAGCATTATAGATTGTACCTAATGCATGACCCTTTTTCCGAACAATCTCATTTACACCAATCACAATTACAACACCATACTGTTTTGCTAATGCTCCAAATATCTCTGTCTCTTTACCAGGTACTTCAATACTATTCAAATGCATCTGCGTAAAGACTTCTTTAGTAGAAGCTTGATCCCATAAGGCCATATTTGGACAATGATCCAACCATACAGGATAACCTGATAGCCATGTTTCTCCAAATACAATCAACTTTGCTCCTTGTTCTACAGCATCTTCTATTAATCGAATCGCCTTTTGCATACTTTTCTCTACATCCAAGTAAATAGGACTTTCTTGTATAATTCCAATTTTAACTGACTTCATTTGTTACTCGATTTCTTATTACAGATAAAATAACAACACCAATATACATCAATGTAATCAGACCCCAAGCTAAATGCAGTCCTTGTGTTCCTTGTGTATAATAGTCATAAGCCGTAATTGCTGCTACTAGTGCGTTTAAACTATTTAACCCTACTGTAATAGATTGTTTCTTCTCCTCTCCTAATCGTAGGGTATATAAATTACATAACGAAACTATGGTTAATAACACACCAAATAACCATTTAGATTGATCAAAAAAATTAAACGCTCCTAAACCAAATAGAAAGGCATTTAATATCGTAGCTATTTTGTTGACTCGTTGCTGTCGATTTTTATTTTTATTCATAAATTTAATTTTAACCAAGTATCAAAATCAATCAAATCAAATTGATATAATTTTTTTTGAAAAAATTTTCCCCTCTCCCCTATTCTAATATTAAATAAAATGTTTACAGTAAATTAGATTTTTAT
>CAYLSF010000854.1:0-3803 GCA_964385675.1 uncultured Saprospiraceae bacterium | reverse complement strand
CCCAGCCAATCATCGCATCACGGTTGGCGGCATTCCGTCTTTCTCACAATTTTCGATGACCAAAGACAATCCTTCTACTTGTAACGATGGCATACAAAATGGCGACGAAACAGGCGTTGATTGTGGTGGTTCGTGCGATGAATGTACCAATTGTAACTATACAACTGTCATTGACGAAGATTTTGAAAGCGGTTGGGGCGTTTGGTCAGATGGTGGTAATGATGCACGTAGAAATATTGATGATGCCGCTTTTGCCAGTAGTGGTAGTTATTGTGTGCGTTTACAAGACAATACAGGTTCTTCTGTAACGACTACTTCTACGCTTGACCTTTCCAACTATGACGAAATACAAGTCAATTTTTCTTACATCACAGACAATATGGCAAATGTCTTCCATGACTTTTGGTTACAAATTTCAACAGATGATGGTGCAACTTTTACGACTGTTGAAGAATGGAATTTATACGATGAATTTGAAAATGGTCAAGCAATAAGCGATAGTGTCACGATTTCAGGACCATTTACTGCTACTACTAAAATTCGTTTCCGCTGTCATGCTAACATTAATGACAATCGCCTTTATTTGGATGACATTAAGGTGATAGGCTGTGAAAAAGCACCGCTACCCTTAGATCTGTTGAGTTTTACAGGACAGCGAGTGGAGAATCGTGTTTCGCTGAATTGGACTACGGCTAATGAGATTGATGTAGCAGGTTTTGAAATTCAACGTCGAACCAATAATAATGATTTTGAAGTTATCGGCTGGTTAGATAGCAAAGGAGGGCTTGAAATAGCGGACTATGCCTTTGAAGATATTACCGCTAATTTCAATGATGATAATTATTATCGGTTGAAAATGCTAGACTATTCTGAGCTATTTGAATATTCTAACATTATTCATATCACACCCAATAAAGCGATTAATAACACTTATGGTATTCAACTGTTTCCAAATCCAACAAATCATCAGTTGACTATCTTAATTGGTCAATCCCCGTCCGAAAAGGCAACTTATCAAGTGTATAATGCTTTAGGCGTATTGCTACATACCAAAGTTCATGATTTAACAGGATATGATGATACATTTACACTAGATGTTTCGGCGTATGCTAATGGCGGATATTGGTTAGTGGTTGATTTTGGAAATGGAGAAAGGACGGTTTTACCATTTTTGAAGGTGGAGTAATAAAGGCATAGTTACAGTTTTCCTAATAAGATATATTGTTATATCTCGCTTAATCTTCCCATAAGTTCAAGATTAAGCGAGATAAATAAGTTTATATTTCGCTCAACCTTACTATTTTCATTACATTAAGCGAAATATAGCTATTTTAAAAACTATCTTCAAAGGAAATATAATTGGTATGACTACCTATACTAAGCAAACTAAAAAATGAATCCATTAATCCAACATATAAAAATCACTCAATCCCTATCAGATAATAAGACGTCGTTAATATCGGATAAGTTGGTGGAAAAACACTTTTCAAAAAAGAAGCATTTGGTCTATTTCGAGGACTATGCTAAAGAACTATTTTTCACGGCCAAAGGATGTGTCCGAACGTATGTTACCGACTTTATATTCCCGATAGTGATCGGGAGAAGAACATAACATTTCATTTGCTTCAGAAAACTGGTGGTCTGGAGATTTACAAAGTTTCCTAAATCGAAGACCTGCTATTCAAAACATTCAAGCCTTAGAAGATACTACAGTATTATCCATTAATCAGCAAGATTGGAATACGTTAATACAAGAAGTTCCTGAATTTGTAAATTATACCAGAGCTTTATTTCGCAATAAGATGTTTGCCCAACAAAATAGGATTGTACAAAACCTTTCTTTTACAGCTAAGGAGCGTTATGATTATTTCATCAAGGAATATCCCAATTTATCCCAACGCATTCCACAAAAACATATCGCAAGTTATTTAGGTATCACCCCTGAGTTTTTAAGTCTGTTAAGAAAAAAGCGAAAGTGATCGTTTCTTAAGCTACATTAAGTTTTTTTAGCCATTAGCTATTGATATTTGCCCTAAACAAAGAGCAACAAATATGAAGATTGAAACAATAATGTACAGCCGATTAATTATTCTAGCTTTCATCATGATGTCTTGCTCAATATTATCTAATGGTAAAAAAGAAAATAGTATGGAAACAGTAATAACGTTAGAGCAAATGCCAACTAGACAAGGAACTCGTCCTTTAACAACAAACACAAATCCGCACACGCAACTGAATCAACAGCCTACGGATATTTCTCATGTTCAGCATTTAATGGACTGGGCTTTTAAACTGAGCCATATTAAAAAGAAACCTAGTGGCGTTTCTGTCCCTGGCGCCATTGCGATGTGTATGGAAAAAGGGCATACTTGTGATAAATGCAATGCTTTTATGATAGGAACAGAGTTTGCTCATTTTCATCCTCACCCAGATTATAGTTTACATTTAGGACTTCCCCAAAAAGATGCACAAGCCATTATTAATAAAGGTTGGGGCGAATGGCATCCACTTATTAAAAGAGGCTTTTTACCACCCAATATCATTATGCTATATGCACCAAGAAATCAAGAAGAATTAGATGTTGCAAAATTTATTTTAAAGCATTCTTATGATTATGCGAAAGGGAAGGTTAAGTAGTAGTGGTTACAACTCATCCTTATCAGATATATTGAATATGGACTTGGTCTCTAATAACTATTTAAGGGGTTATCTTTTAACCTCTATGTAATCATCCTTTTTAGTCTATATTAAAAACGAACGTGTCAAAGAAAATGGACTTTTTCCTTTCTTATGGTTAATATATATAGAAAATTCAAACATCATGAGAAAGACTAGACAGAACAGAATCAAAAGGGAAGCGAAGGCTAGAAAAGCTAGAAGGATTAGGTTAGCTATTATGATACTCCCTATAATAATCTTTTTAGGTATCTTTTATTATTATTCAAATAATTTAGGGGTCACCTTGCTTTTTGGTGGTTTGATATTATTTGGAATTGGCGTTTCTCAGTTGGGCGGAAATATTGAAAGAAGTTATATAGATGGCTCTAGTTTTGATAGTGGCTATGTCTAAATCAGCCCTAGAACCCGCTTTTTACCAACAGTTACACAAATCTATACTCTTAAGCATGAGCGAATAATTGCTTTAATTTTGCTAAGCCTTTTTCGGTTAAATTGGGAATGGCTATATTAAAAAACAAGGCGGTGTAGTAATCTATTTTTTTATCCTCATCGCCTTCGTAGAATAATTTTGCATCCAATATCCAAGAGTAAAGAATGAGGGAAAGATTGCGTATAGTCAATTGATAATCAATATCAAGACTAGATTTCATATATCCTTCTCTTATTAAATATTCTTTTGCCTTTCCTAAAATTCTTTCTCGGCTTTTAGAGTATGCCTTTTCTGCTATTCTAATTTCTTCATATTGAGACATTAAGCTACTTAAACCTAAATAGATAAAACGATATTTCCAAGTCACTTCAAAGAGTTGATTCACCAAGCCCAAATAAAATGTTTCTTCAAAAATACGTTGAACCAAGTTAGAGATTGCTGCATTTAACTCTTCCTGCATCTCTTGATACAACACTAAGATAATATCTTCTTTCTTCTTAAAATGGTAAGTCAGGTTACCATAACTTATGCCTAATGACTGACTAATTTGAAGGGCAGACACTTGATCAAAGCTCTTTTCATTAAAGAGTTTTAAGGCTTCTTCTAATATTTTATCCCTAGTCTTCATCCCTCGCAAATTAAAGAAATTGTGTTAAAAACAAGAGAAAAAATAACATTAGCTATTAAATTAGAT
>CAYLSF010000853.1:0-3812 GCA_964385675.1 uncultured Saprospiraceae bacterium | reverse complement strand
TTTATTCGATATTTTGGCTTGAAAATCCCGAAAGTGTTCGGGAGAGTTTATCGGGATAAATGAATTTTTTCAAGTGAAAATAGCGGATAAAAGGGGCAGTCAAGAGTATATATTTATTTTGTCATCATTCCTTATATACAAAACGATTGATTGTAACATGAAAAAAATTCTATCTTATTTAGTACTAATCTTACTTTTAGTCTTAATCGGTGGCTACTTCTATTTTATCAATATTAATAACTACAAAACGAGCGGCACATTCGAGATTTCGGGGAATGAAAAACCCATTCAGGTTAAACGAGATGCAAATGGTATTCCTTATGTATTTGCGGAAAGTAAAGCCGATGCGATTCGAGGGCAAGGTTTTGTAACCGCACAAGATAGAATATTTCAAATTGAATTTTACAGATTGTTGATTCACGGGAAGTTATCTAGTGTCGTAGGGGCTTCTACGTTGAACTCCGATATAAAATTAAGGGTACTGAATACACCTGGTATTGCGAAAGCAAATTATAAATATTTAAATCAAGGGACTAAGGATTTTTTACAATGGTATAGTGATGGGTATAACGAATATTTAAAAGTTGGAAAGGCTGAATTTCCTGCAGAATTAGGATTGCTAGGTATTGAGCCTAAACCGATGACCCCATTAGAAATCTCAGCTATTTTATATTATATCGGTTACAATCATGGGCAAAATATAGGCGATGAAATATTGAGTCTAAACCTAGCTTCTCGAATGGAGAATGCACAAGAATTGCTCCCTCTTAATATCAATCCAGATAGAACAAAGCCTTTGGATATAATGGATTCTATTTCATTGGAATTAGGACAAAATATTTATATTGAAACAAAAAAAGAAGGACAACTACCAATTGCACCGATACAGTTAGGCTCTAATAATTGGGTGATTTCAGGTGAAAAATCCACTTCGGGTAAGCCTATTGTAACTAATGATCCACACTTAGATGCTAGAATGTATCCTGGTATTTTTTATCCAATTGGATTGTTTTGTCCAGAGTTTAAAGCCGTAGGTTTTACGCCGCCAGGCGTGCCAGGCGTTATGGTTGGACGTAATGATAACTTAGCGTTTGGCGTAACGAATGGTTATGGCGATAGCCAAGATTTATTTATTGAAAAAGTAGAAAACAACAAGTATTGGGAAAAAGGCGAATATTTACCCTTTCAAACTAGAACGGAAACCATTGAAATTAAGGATAGCACACCAATGGAAATAACCATTCGCTCAACGGTAAGAGGATCAATTATTTCTGACTTTAAAACTTTTGGTATTTTGACAGATGATGTGGTTAGTTTAAGATGGTCAGCAGCATTGTCTCAAAGCCCAACTATAGGATTAGATTTATTATTGGAAGCTAAAAATGCAACGGAATTTGGAAAGGCTTTGGAGCAGATTGATATGATGTTTTTTAATTACGTTTATGCCGATACAAAAGGAAATATTGCACATCAATCTACAGGATTGATTCCACAAAGAGTTAAAGGGACAGGCATTGTTCCTCAAATGGTGAGTGAGGAAGATTCATGGTTAGGATTTATTCCAAAAGATGAATTACCGAATATGAAAAATCCAGAACGAGGTTGGGTCGGTACGGCGAATCACGATACTCGACCAGATGATTATCCATATTATTACTCCTCGCATTTTTCTCCTAATTATAGATATAGCAGAATCAAAGAAGTACTGTCGGCGGATAAAAAATTCGATGATAAGGCTATGTGGCAATTAGTATTGGATTGTAAAAATAAACAAGCCGAAGCCTTAGCACCGATTTATGCTAAAGCCCTGAATGAAAATGAAGCGACACAAGATATTGCCAAAATATTGGAAGAATGGAACTTTACAGATCAATCAGAAGCAATCGGAGCAGCAATTTATCATGCGGTACACAATGAGTTATTAAACCTCATTTTAGATGATGAACTACCCGATGATGTAGAGGAATCTTTTTGGGCAAATAACTATTATTGGAGTCAGAAAATGCACAAAATCATTTTAGAAAATGATAAATATATCGACAATATAAATACGCCTGAAAAGGAAACGCTACCACAACTAATCGTAGCAGCAGGTGAAAAAGCAAAAGCCTTATTGACAACTCGATTTGGTTCGGATATGCAACAATGGACTTGGGGTAAATTGCACCCTGTTGATTTCTTTAGTCCAATTCGTCCAAAAGGTTTTGGAAGTGGCTTTTTAGGAAAAGAAACCTTTCCTAAAGATGGTTCAAATGAAACCCTCAATAGAGGCGGTTATGCTAAAACGCCAACGTCAGATTTTGAAACCTCTTGGTTTAGTAGTTTACGGATGGTGGCGGACTTAAATGACAATGAAAAATTTAAAGCGGTCTTATCGGGTGGAAGTGCTGCACGGATGTTGCATCCAAACTATAAAGCTCAACTCGAAGCGTGGCAAAATGAAGAATGGCTGCCTTATTGGTTTACAAAGGAAAAGGTCAATGAATATGCTACGGAAGTTTTGATTTTGGAGTAGGAACTAATTTTGGAGTGTTTGCATTTCACATGGTGTTAATTTTTTCATTCAACTTTTACTTGATTATAAGTTAGGAGGAGTCAATTATGGAGTTTAAAGTGTTGGGTGAACTATACATTTGTTGTGCGTTATTTTTCATTAAATCCAAGGTATCAGATGTAACAGATGAAGTAATAATTAAACAACTAGGGGTTAGTAAAATCAAGCAACTAACATCTAAAGCAGCAATCCTAGATGATGATTTATGGCCTAAGGTTTCCGTTTTTAACGATAATGATTGGGTTTGTATTTTAGATGACTTTTATGGTTTGTGTAACCTTCATTGGGATAACCCAAATCGAAAATTAGTATTTCAGAAATTATCTAAGGCTATCGGAGATGTTATGATAATGGGAACATTTAGTGAAGTTGTTGATGCTTTTACTTTTGAATATTTTAAAAATGGAAAACAAATTAGAGATATAGACTGTGAAACGTTTGATTATAGAGATAAATCTGTATTTAATATTAAAGAAACAGGAGACGGGGAACGCTTAAAAGAATTACCCAAAATTTTAGATTTTGATAAACGTTCAGAATATATCAAAACCGTAGCCGCTAATTTTGGTATTACCTTACCAAAAGATATTTCACATGGTCGTTTTTATTCAATAGCGTAATAATTAATTATGGAAGAACCAATATTTGATTTTAAGGTTTTAGATGATTGGTACCAATCTCAGGTATTATTTTTTATAAAATCTAATGATTCAAATTATAATGATGAAATCATTTTAAAACAACTAGGAGTGAATCGAATTACTAAATTAATTAGTAATGAAGCCATTTTAAATGATGAGCTATGGCCAAAAGTTTGCATGCTAAATGATAATGACTGGATTTGTGTATTAGATGAATTGTATGGTTTATATGGTATTCAATGGGATGAAAACCCTGATCGGAAATTATTGTTACAAAAATTATCTCAAACTATTGGAGATGTTATGATAATAGGATTATTTAGTGAAGTCTCAGATGCTTTTATATTTGAATATTTCAAGAATGGACAGCAAATTAGAGATATAGATTGTGAGACGGTTGATTTTAAACAAATGATATTCAACATCAAAGAAACAGGAGATGGAGAACGCTTAAAAGAGTTACCTGAAATATTAGACTTTGATAAACGACCAACATATATAAAAACGGTTTTAGCTAACTTCGGAATTACCCTGCCAGAAGATATTTCAGATGGCCGTTTTTATGCTATAAAATACTAATAGTTTTTACGGATAATCGTCCAAAACTAGTATTAATA
>CAYLSF010000852.1:0-3813 GCA_964385675.1 uncultured Saprospiraceae bacterium | reverse complement strand
GGTTTAATGTTAAAATTGTTTTAAGAAAAAAATAGTTTGCCAAAATTAGACAGTAATACGATTTAAGTTTCTAGCAATCAATTTGAATAACATTGAACTTTATCAGTACTCAAACAAAAGTCTGTTAAAAGACTCACAAATTCGTGCCATTTTTACTTTTCTATGTTGTATTAATGCAGAAGGTCTTACCTTTGCGGCTTCAATTTAATTTCGATTATTATCGGGAACAATAATTAATTACCAAAACGCATAATTCAACCGTAGAAGTATGGACAAGAAATCATTAAATCAAGAAGCACTTACTTATCACTTTGAAGGAAGACCAGGGAAAATAGAGGTTATTCCCTCAAAAGCAACGGCTAATCAAAGAGATTTATCTTTAGCGTATTCACCAGGTGTAGCAGCACCTTGTTTGGAAATTCATAAAAACGTCAATGATGCCTATAAGTACACTGCAAAAGGAAACTTAGTCGCAGTCATTAGTAATGGTACGGCAGTATTAGGGTTAGGAGATATTGGACCAGAAGCAAGTAAACCTGTGATGGAAGGAAAGGGCTTACTATTTAAAATATATGCCGATATTGACTGTTTTGATTTAGAATTAGATACTAAAAATATTGATGAATTCGTCCGCACGGTTAAAATCTTAGAGCCAACTTTTGGAGGAGTTAACTTAGAAGATATTTCTGCACCAGCCTGCTTTGAGATAGAAGAACGCTTAAAAAAGGAATTAAATATTCCTGTGATGCATGATGATCAGCATGGTACGGCTATTATTAGTGGTGCAGCCTTGTTGAATGCTTTAGAAATTGTGGGTAAAAAAATAGAAGATGTTAGAATTGTCGTCAATGGAGCAGGTGCATCCGCCATTTCTTGTACCCGTATCTATGTATCCTTAGGTGCAAAGAAGGAAAATATTTTTATGTATGACAGTAAGGGACTGATTCATGGCGATAGAAATAATCTAAATGGTAAAAAACCAGAATTTATCAATAATTCTATGCCAAAGGATACTTCTCTAGCTGATATATTGGATGGAGCGGATGTTTTTATTGGGCTATCGAGAGGAAATATCTTAAAGCAAGATATGGTCAAGCGTATGGCAAGTGATCCGATTATCTTTGCTATGGCAAATCCAACGCCTGAAATCAGCTACGAAGATGCTAAAGAAGCTCGCCCAGATTGTATTATGGCAACAGGGCGTTCGGACTATCCTAATCAGGTGAATAATGTATTAGGATTTCCATTTATTTTTAGAGGTGCATTAGATGTGAGAGCGACCGAAATTAACGAAGAAATGAAATGTGCAGCTGTATATGCCTTGGCAGAATTGGCTAAAAAGCCTGTTCCTGATATTGTAAATATGGCGTATAACAATGCGAATTTAAAATTTGGAAAAGATTACATTATTCCAAAACCGGTTGATCCTCGTTTAATAACGACCGTTGCACCTGCCGTAGCTAAAGCGGCTATTGATTCAAAAGTATATCAACAAGAAATAACAGATTGGGCAGCTTATGAAAATGAACTAGCAAAACGCTTGGGAATTGATAATTCCTTATCAAAAATTATTGAAACGAAGGCAAAGCAAGATGTGAAACGAGTGGTGTTTGCAGATGCAGAAGATATATCTGTATTGAAAGCAGCTAGAATTGTGTTAGAAGAAAAAATTGCTCAACCGATTTTACTAGGAGATAGAATGACCGTGCAGCAAATGTTAGCGGCTCAAAATATTGCACTGCCTGATGTAGAAATTATTGATCCTAAAAATCCTAGAACGGATGAAGAAGAGGAGCGAATGAGTAGCTATGGTGCATATTTCTATGATAAACGTAAAAGAAAAGGAGTTCAGATAAAAGAAGCGAATGATATGATGCGTAATCGTAGCTATTATGGAGCTATGATGGTAGAAAGAGGAGATGCAGATGCTATGATTGGTGGTTTGACCAACAAATATCCAGCTACTGTTCGTCCTGCTTTACAGGTAGTGGGTTCAAGAGATAATGTCAAAAAGGTGTGTAGTATGCACATTGTAATGACAAAATCGGGGCCTTTATTCTTAGCAGATACGACAATTAATCATTTCTTAGATGCAGAAGACATTGCAAGTATTGCAGAATTAGTAGCCGAGCAAGTAAGAGGATTTAATATTGAGCCTAGAATTGCTTTGGTTACTTACTCTAACTTTGGTTCTGTACCAAATGGTGAGTCTGCTGTGTTAATGCGTGCAGCAACTAAAATTCTACATGAGCGTCATCCCGATTGGATTGTAGATGGAGAAATGCAAGCACATTTAGCGTTAGATGGTAAGGGATTAAATCAATTATATCCTTTCTCTAAGTTAGCCAATCAAAAGGCAAATATTTTGATTTTTCCAAATCTTTCCTCTGCCAATATTGCTTATAACTTATTGCAGACCGCAGGAGAAATGGCAGTTATTGGGCCTGTATTGTTGGGGATGAAAAAACCAGTACACATTTTACAATTAGGGGCAAGCGTCCGTCAAATTGTAGATATGGTGGGGATTGCAGCTATTCATGCACAAGACATTTAATAATTGAAAGTGGAGAATTGAGAATTGAGAATTATTCATGTAACTCGTTCTCAATTTTCAATTCTCCATTCTCAATTAATTTATCCGTTTGCCTTTTTATGATCGGCTAAGAATTTAGCTAATCCGATGTCCGTTAAAGGATGTTTTAATAACCCTAAAATGGCGTTGAGTGGACAGGTAACTACATCGGCTCCTAATTCTGCACATTCTACGATGTGTAATGGACGGCGGATTGAAGCAGCTAATACTTCTGTTTGAAAGCCATAATTTGCATAAATCTCAACAATAGAAGCGATTAAATCTGTACCATTCCAATTGATATCGTCAATTCTACCAATAAAAGGTGAGACATAGGTTGCTCCTGCTTTAGCAGCAAGTAAAGCCTGACCAGGTGAAAAAATCAATGTACAATTGGTACGAATACCTTTTTGAGAGAAATATTTAATAGCTTTTATACCATCTTTTATCATTGGAATTTTGACAACGATATTTTTATGAAGTGCTGCTAGTTTTTCACCTTCTGCAACCATGCCTTCAAAATCTGTAGAAATTACTTCCGCACTAACATCACCATCTACTATCTCACAAATATCCAAATAGTGTTGAAGAATGTTTGCTTCTCCACTAATGCCTTCTTTGGCCATTAATGAGGGATTTGTAGTTACACCATCTAATACACCTAAATCACGAGCCTCTTTAATTTGTTCTAAATTTGCTGTGTCAATAAAAAATTTCATGTTTTGTTAGTTTTATTCAACTATTAAAGGTTGACAATTGGACTAAAAAATACAAAAAGCCTGCACAATGAGTGTACAGGCTCTTCAAACAATATTATGCTTTCTACTTTCTTACAAATTAATTGCAAGAACACACAGCACGTTGCTACGACCACCTGCCCTTGCTGCGTTTCCGCCCTGGGGGAGTTCAGCGGGAGCTAACGTCTGCGGTTCTTGTGATGCAAAGATAATTGTAATTATCATTGAATCAAAATTTCAATTTCAAAAAAATTAAAAATCTTTTTACTTATGCTATAACACTTGAAAATTGGATTGACCTATAATTGAGGATTTAATGTTAAAGTCTTGTAAAGTACAATCTGAGACAAACCTAAATTAAAATAGGGTCGTTCAATATTTGAATGATTTCAATTATTTTTGTTGAATGTGATTTTAAAACTAAAATTTAAATTAATATACACCATGAGAAATTTACTAATGATTGTTGGACTTGCTGTAGCAGGAAGTTTTATGGCTTTTACA
>CAYLSF010000851.1:0-3814 GCA_964385675.1 uncultured Saprospiraceae bacterium | reverse complement strand
AAAAAACTACTTAATCACCACATTAATCATTCGCTTTGGCACGACGATCACCTTACGGATCGTCTTTCCTTCTGCCCAACGCTGAATCGTAGGATGTTCAACAGCCGCTTTTTCCATATCTGCTTTAGACGCATCTGCGGAGAAATTCATGACTGCTCGTTTTTTACCATTTACACACAATGGATAGCTAATTTCATCTTCTTTTAAAAATGCTTCATTGTGTATCGGATACGTTGCGTCATTTACGGTGCCTTCATTCCCTAAGCGATGCCATAATTCTTCTGCGATGTGTGGTGCAAAAGGAGCAATCAAGGCTACCGCTTCTTGCAAAATCACTCTTTTATTACACTTCGCTTTTTTCAAATCATTGGTCAACACCATGAAGTTACTCACACAAGTATTGAAAGAAAAACGCTCAATATCGTGTGCTATTTTTTTGATTGCCGTATGTAAGATTTTCAATTCTACTTTTGTCGGTTTCCCGTCACTCACATTGAAGTTACCTTTCGCATCAAAAAACAAACTCCAGAATTTCCTCAAAAACTTAGAAACTCCCTCAATACCGTGCGTGTTCCAAGGCTTAGATTGCTCAACAGGCCCCAAGAACATTTCATATAAACGGAAACAGTCTGTACCATATTTAGCCACCATATCGTCAGGATTCACTACATTGAAATAACGCTTTGACATTTTTTCAACAGTATGTCCACACACATATTGACCATCTTTATTCGTAATAAAGTAGGAATTTTTATAATCAGGTCGCCATTCTTGAAAGGCATCCATATCCAAGATGTCATTATTCACGATATTAACATCTACATGAATAGCGGTCACCAATTTATCTAACCCCTTAGCTTTAACATGATCTAAGGAAATAAACAATGGATGTGTATCTTCATCATCCAAATGTGAATTATCGACTTGACCTTCTATCGCTCTATTAATGCGTTTTACAATGATGTCAAAATTGAAATAATACTTCCCAACCTCTTGTGTAGAAATAACTAATAATTTCCAACCCTCTTCATCATAACGAGCTTTATGCTGCTCTAAGTACCGTTTCAAATCACTACTCGACTTAATTTCAATCGCTAATTTATGCTCAGGCAATGCAAAGTCCACGTATCCACCCGCTACAGGATATTCATGCTGTACATCATAGCCGTATTCTTTTAATTTTTCACGGAATGCTTGTTCTGCAAATTGCTCATTGGCACGATAGACAAAATTAGAACGCCCTTGTATCATTCCTTGATTAATCAATTTTCTGAAAGGCTCAGAGGTTGGCACTAATCCTTTATCATATAAGAACTTATGCCAAAAACGAGAGTACATCAAGTGACCAACTGCATGTTCTGTACCGCCTACATACAAATCCACATCTTGCCAATAATTAATCGCTTCAGGGCTTGCAAAGTCTTCTGGATTTCCAGCATCCATGTAACGCAAAAAATACCAAGATGAACCTGCAAAACCAGGCATGGTGTCTGTTTCATATTCAAATCCTTCGTCCTGCTGCACCCAAGAAGTTACACGAGCCAAAGGAGATTTTCCACCAGAAGCGGGTTTAAAATCTTCTAATTCTGGCAATTCCAAAGGCAACTCTTCGGTTGTTAAAGGATGAGACACACCATCTGTATCATATTTAATAGGAAACGGTTCTCCCCAATATCGCTGACGGCTGTAGTTCGCATCTCTCAATCTATAATTCACTCTACCATTACCAATCCCTCTATTGTCAATATCATCAATAGATGCACGAATTGCCTCTTTAACTTCCATTCCATTTAAGAAGCCAGAATTAATCATTTTTCCGACCTTATCGTCATAACTCGCACCGGGATATTCTGATTTGTCAATAACATCTATAATATCAATTCCGAATTTTGTTGCAAATCGGTTATCTCGTTCATCATCACTCGGTACTGCCATAATTGCTCCCGTACCGTAATCCTTTAATACATATTCGCCAATGTAAATTGGAATTTTAGTATTGGTATATGGATTAATTGCATAAGCTCCTGTAAAAGCCCCAGTCACTTCTTTAACTTCTGCCATTCTATCAATCTCAGAGCGAGATTTTACATAATCCAAGTATTTATCAATCTCTGCTTGCTGACCTTCGGTGGTAATTTGAGCCACTAAATCATGCTCAGGTGCTAATACCATAAAAGTAGCTCCAAAAATGGTATCGGGGCGAGTTGTAAAAATCTCAATCTGTCCATCATGACCATCTATATCAAAAAATACAGTAGCCCCCTCTGAGCGACCAATCCAATTTCTTTGTTGAGCCTTCAAGGATTCTGTCCAATCTACTGTATCCAAATCGTTCAACAAACGCTCCGCATAAGCTGTAATTCTCAATGCCCACTGTAACATTTCTTTTTTCTCCACAGGGTGCCCACCTCTTTCAGATACCCCATCTTTTACCTCATCATTCGCCAATACAGTACCTAATGCTTCACACCAATTTACGTATCCTACCTTTCGATAAGCTAATCTATAGTTCATCAAAACCGAATCTTGCATTTTTTGTGACATGGTATTCCAATCACTTGCCGTAAAATTGGTTTCCTGAGAGTTTGTTGTATTGATATTCGCATTCCCATGTTGTTTGAAATGCTCTACCAATTCACTAATAGGTTTTGCTTTATCTGCATCATTGTCATAATAATGATCAAATAACTGCAAGAAAATCCATTGTGTCCATTTGTAATATTTTGGCTCACAGGTTCTTACCTCTCTACTCCAATCAAAACTAAATCCAATATTTTCTAATTGTTCTCGGTAACGATTAATGTTTCTATCGGTTGAAACCGCAGGATGTACGCCTGTTTGAATCGCATATTGCTCCGCCGGCAAGCCAAAAGCGTCATATCCCATAGGGTGCAAAACATTAAATCCTTTCAAACGCTTATATCGAGCATATATGTCTGAGGCTATATAACCCAAAGGATGTCCAACATGCAAACCAGCACCTGAAGGATAAGGAAACATGTCTAAAACGTAATATTTAGGCTTTTTACTATCATTACTAACTTTATAAACATCATTCTCAGTCCAATACTTTCGCCATTTCTGTTCTATCTTATTCGGAGCGTAATCCATACTGTTTGTAATTTTGAATGATCCCGATAGCTGCCTGTTAGCAGCTATCGGGATTGAATATTGCTTTGGCTAACTTTATATCTCCTAATTTTGTTCCATATCCAGAAGATTTTAGCCTTTTCCATGATTTTTTAAATAAAATGCGAAAATATAGAAAATGTATGTAATTGAGCGATTCCGCAATAAGATTATTTAATTCTTAAAATCATAATTACCCCATAATCAGGTCATAATTAATTCTAATCATCTATATAAAATACACTTTTAAGGCTATAGACTCTCTTGTAATTTTAGCTTAAAACGCTTAAAATTGTAACACTTTTTCAAGTTTTTTTTTGGACATCCATTGACATATTAATAAAAATACTTATATTTGAAGTGTCAAAATACACATCCCATCTGTATTTAATGTGAAAATCAAGTTTTAAATCACAATTGAGAAAGATTCACTTACTACAAAATACAAGTTTCAAAATCCAATAGCTTATTAACTATCTTTTGTGACATCTTATAAATTATCAAATTTTATAAAAATTGATAGTATGGCATGAAAATAGTTTATTGATAAAACATATAATTTAATCCGCTGACTACATCGCCTGCATCAATTTCCCCAATAGAAACGTCGGAATAAGAGTTGAAAAAGCTATGAATTTCCCGCATCAGTCCTTTTTCATCGGGAGGGTTCTCACCTTTGGTAAAC
>CAYLSF010000850.1:0-3824 GCA_964385675.1 uncultured Saprospiraceae bacterium | reverse complement strand
TAATCACTGTTCACTAATCACTTCCCGATAGCTATCGGGACACTAATCACTGTTCACTAACCACTAACCACTAATCACTAGCCACTAAAACTAAACCTTTGGTGCTTCGTATTGTTTTTGGTCGATTATCATTTTAGAGATTATTTCGCACATAATTTCGGAAGTTCCACCACCGATTTGTCCCAATCGGGCATCCCTAAACATTCTTGCCATCGGATAATCTTCCATAAATCCATAGCCACCATACATTTGTAAACACTGCGTAATGACGCTATCTGCCAATTGTGTGCCTAGCAATTTTGCCATAGAGGCTTCTTTGACCACATATTCACCTGCTTGATAGCGTTTGTATAAGCTATAGGTAAATTGGCGATTCATCTCGATTTCAGCAGACATTTGTGCAATTCTATGACGTAAAACTTGGAATTTATTAATTGTTCGACCAAATGCCTCTCTTTCATTGATGTATTGTAGCGTCAATTCGACCGCATAATCAGCGGCTGCATAGCCACCTACGGCTAAGGATAAACGCTCTGATACAAAATGCTGCATAATGTAATAGAACCCTTTATTCTCATGACCGAGTAGGTTTTCTACAGGTACTTTTACATTATCAAAAGCAATTTGCCCTGTATCAGATGCTCGCCAACCTAACTTATCTAGTTTAGTAGCCGTTAAGCCTTCCAATTCTCTATCAATAATCAATAAGCTGATACCTGCTGCACCTGCTTCTGGTTTGGTTTTTACGACGGTAATGATAAAATCACTTAACACCCCATTAGTAATGAAAGTTTTTGAACCATTTACAATAAAATAATCCCCTTCTCGAACCGCCGTTGTACGAACAGCTTGAACATCTGACCCACCAAAAGGCTCCGTAATCGCTAATGCCCCGACAAGTTCTCCTTTGATACCAGGCACTAAATATTTTTGCTTTTGAGCTTCCGTTCCTTCTTCTCTAATGTGCGTCAATGCCAATAATGGATGTGCCCCGATAGATGCACCAAAACCGCCCGAATTCATTCGAGCAATTTCTTCATCAAAGATGACACCATACCACATATCTAAACCTAGACCACCATATTCTTCGGGTTGAGCGATACCGAAAAAGCCCATTTCTCCAAACTTGCGATAAATCTCTCGTGGCAACTCGCCATCTTTTTCCCACTGCTCAACATTTGGACGAACTTCTTTTTCTAAAAAGGCTCTAAAGGTTTCACGGAATAAATTATGTTCTTCCGTAAAGTACATTTTATCGCCTTTTGGGGTAGTAACGCTTCCTGCAGTGGTAGCCTTTTCATAATTGGTATTATCAATTATCATCTTCGCTAATATCTCTCGCATAATTTCGGATGACCCACCACCAATTGTTCCAACGCGTACATCTCTATACATTCTAGCTTGTGGATATTCTTCCATGAAGCCGTAACCACCATAAAATTGTAAACATTGGGTGGCTACTTTTTCGCTCAACTCTGTGGTCAATAGCTTTGCCATAGAGCATAACTTGACATCATAAATACCGTCGTTATACATTTTAGCACAATAGTAGCCAAAGGCTTTTAATGCCTCTACTTCTGATGCTAATTGAGCAATTCTATGACGCAACACTTGGAATCTATTAATGGATTTTCCAAAGGCTTTTCGCTCTGACATATATTGCAATGCCTTAGCAATTGCCGTTTCCATACCTGTAATGCTCGCAGGAATAAAACAGATGCGTTCCAATTGAAGTCCATTCATCAAGTAGTAAAACCCTCTTCCTTCTACGCCAATTAAATTCCCTAAAGGCACTTTTACATTATCAAAACTCAATTCCGCCGTATCAGAAGCATGCCATCCTAATTTCTTTAGTTTACGAGCGGACACCCCTTCTGCATTTCTATCAATTACTAATAAACTCACTCCAGCAGCCCCTGCACGAGGATCGGTTTTGACCACCGTTACAATGAAATCACCATAGACTCCATTGGTTATAAAGGTTTTAGAGCCATTCACTAGATAATGGTCATCTTTTTTCTCCGCTCTAGTTTGGATATTTTGAGCATCTGAACCCGCTCCAGGTTCTGTGATACCGATAGAACACATTAAATCTCCCGAAATAATACCGGGTAAGTATTTTTGTTTTAACTCCTCTGAACCATATTTCAAGAGATAAGGCCCCGCCATATATTGCGTCACTTGCTGCGAAATCACAAAACCACCCGAATTGATTCGACCAATTTCTTCATTAAAAACCACATCATAAAAGAAATCTAAACCAGAACCTCCATACGCTTCTGGGTAAGCTAAACCCAAAAATCCCATATCGCCCATCTTCTTCCAAACAGAACGAGGAATACGTCTTTCCTCTTCCCATTGATCAATATTCGGAGCAACTTCCTTCTTCAAAAATGTCCGCAAACTCTGACGAAACATTTCATGTTCTTCTGTAAAATATCGCATCTGTAAAATTTTTTAAATTTTAAATCACAAATTCCAAGCACCAAAATACAAGTGTCATGCTGAACTCGATTCAGCACCTCCCAAGCTATTAAAAAGAGAATCCAACCATTCCTACCTCTGAATAACAATTAACAATTAATAGTTAACAATTAAAAAGCCTAACCATCGCCCCACAAATCTCATCATTATGAACCCTAGGCATATCATGCCCCATGCTTTCTATAAAAAGCGTTTGAGCATTTGGAATCATTGGAGCGTACTTTTCGGCATGTTCAAACAAAATTAAGGGATCTGCTTTGCCATGAATCACTAAAGTTGGAGCCGTGATTTGACGCAATTGCTCATACCTTGAACCAGATTTCACAATAGCGGCTTCATGTTGTTGACCAACTTTTATATTATAGCCTTTTCGCTTTCTCAATTCATACAATGCCTTTTTCAAAATATTCTTTTTATCCAAAGGATAACCGACGCCTTTCAATAATTTCCAAGCCAACAAATGAGCTTTTAAAGCATTGGTTTCATTTCTAATGATAGTATAGCGTAAAAGTAATCTTAGAAAATTCAATTTAAATCCCGTTGGAACGGCGGTTAATATAGGATCATGATAATAGCCTGATGACATAATAGAAGTCAAAGAAGCAACTCGATTAGGATGTTCAATTGCCATCGTTTGTCCAATCATTCCCCCCATAGACATCCCAACGACATGTGCTTTTTCAATGCCCAATTTATCTAATATCGCTATCCCATCATTTGCCATATCCTTTAATAAATAAGGCTTTTTCTTATCCCAATTGTCCAACCAATCTGACATCCCTAGTCCTCGATTATCATATCGAATTACAGCATATCCCGCTTCTAGCATTTTCTCAAAAATGTAGGGCTGCCAATCCAACATTGTAGAACTATAGCCATTTACAAAAAGGACTGTTCCTTTTGTGGTTTGTTCATTAGAAATATGATTGTAGAAAATTGAAATATCGCCACTTTTGGCATATCCCGTTTGTTCAGGCACTAAGTCCGGTATTGGTTCACTTCGCACCTCTTCAATGAGTTGCATCGTGTCTTTCGGTAACTGAATGCCTGAATACAAAAATATCAAGAATGCCATAATAAGTATGGCTAATACGGCGAGTAAGTATATCATAATTCGGTTATTGATGGTTTTATTAAAATAGTTTTACAGGTTGTGGGTTTTCGATTGTCGAATGTCATAAGTCAATCGTCAGATTAGTTTTACAATTCCGATAATGAATAAACTAGTTATCAATCGTTTGATGTATTTCATATTTGATAAAAAAGTTTTATCATAAAAAAAAATTTGAACCCTGTCTGCCGACAGGCAGGTACAAAGCCACAAAGAGTCACAAAGAAAT
>CAYLSF010000849.1:0-3832 GCA_964385675.1 uncultured Saprospiraceae bacterium | reverse complement strand
TACCATCTCTATAGTTTTGTGATTGTATTCTTTAAAGAAGGAATGATATGAATTTAAAGTAAGAGAATAGTGCAAAGGATGTTCCTCCAATTTTTCCACTCTTTACATCCCGCATATTTTATATTTTAAATTCAATTCATTCCTTACTTGGAGACAAAGATTTTCAAATAGTGTAAAGTGCGTTCCTCTTCGTTTTTTGGGTAAACATACGCCTCGCATGTTTTTAAATTAAAACAATCATGAACAAGCAAATCATCGAATTAAGTCTAACGCTTTTTGGTGTTGTGCCTAAAAACAACACAACTGTTGGCAACCTAAAAGCAAGTGTTCAATCTCTCTTTGGCGTAGAACCTAAAGTTGATCTCAAAAAATCATTGCAATATGGTATCGTAATTACAGAAGCAGCAGCCTATGCTTTTAATCAAATTTTGAAATTTGTAGAAGCTAATCAATTAGGTGCAGAGCAGCTTAATGCTACCTTTCATAAGTCTTGGAAAGTCATTAAGGAAAGTAGTCGAGAAGAATTATGGATGCACCAGATTTTGCATTACATGACCACGTATGGCACTAATTTTACTTCCGATTTTATTTACTTCCCTGCGGAAAAATTAGAATTACCTACTGTTAAAAAATTACCAATTCGAGTGATTCGAGCAGTAGAACCTACTGAAATTATTGAGCGATGTTTGCAATTATTATCAAGTGGTATTGCACTAGAAACAGAGACGATTGATTCTATTTTGGCATTATTGAAAGCTTTAAAATATAAATTTGAAACCGTTGAAAATATTAAAAATAAAGAGGCTTTAGTGCGCGTAATCGCTAAATCAGGTGTGCATCCAAAAAGCCCAACAGAGTTTTTACGCTATTTGATTTACATAACTACAGGGGCTACTTTATTGATTAAAAACAAGGAAACCATTGACGCTATTAAAACCGCTCAAATAGATATTTCTAAAGACTTAGATAAGTTTGGATTAAAGCGATGTGCCACTATTTTTAATCGATTTAAACCTTTATGGTTAGCATTTAAAACGAATACTTACAATCGTCCTTTGATTAATCAAATTAGTCGGTTATCCAAAAAATATCATCAGCCAATGCCTGTAGATATTTTAAATTCGGTGACGGCAGGTATTTTTAATCAAAAAGAGATTACTGCGGCATTGGATAAAGTCAATAATTTTAGAAAAATTCGATTATTAAATGCGCTTAATACCCGCTTAAATGCAGCAGATACTTTTTTATACCGCATCAGAAATGGTAAGTCTTTTGCTCGAAAAAAGGTGGTCAATAACAGAAAATCATATTACAAAACTGTATTCGACCTCGTGTATTGGGATTTAATTTCTAATCTAAATCTGCAAGGGGAAAAAGTCAAATATCCTAGTCATATTGATTATGCTTTACCTGCTACAGAAAAGACTTTTATTGGTCATTTTCCAACAGGTACAAAAATTACAGCTAAAAATCTAGTATCAGGCGTATATTGGGAAGATGCTTGGGGCGCGAATGATTTGGATTTATCTGCCTTGAGTTTAGAAGGAAAGGTAGGGTGGAATAGTACTTACAAATCGGAAGGTTTGTTATATTCGGGTGACGTTACGGATGCTCCTAATGGTGGAACAGAATTATTATATACCAATAATAATTTGCCAAGCCCTGCTTTATCTATTCTGAATATTTATAGCGGAATAGTGGGGTGTAAATTTAAAATTATCGTTGGTGCTGCTACTGATATAACAGAGAATTATATGTTTGATCCCAATGAATTGATCCTTGAAGCAAAATCAAATATGGTTGGCAGACAACAAATTTTGGGTATCTTCTTGCCAGAGCCTGATAATCAATTGAGTTTTGTATTGGTCAATGCGGGTTTTGGTAGTATGAGTGTAAGTGGTGATTCCATTCAGTCTGATAATGCTAGAAGTGCATTATTTTATCAATATGCGAATGCGATTTCCTTCCGAAAACTACTGGAAGATGCAGGTGCAATTCTAGTCGATAATGCGGATGAGGCGGATATTAATTTGATGCCAGAGCAATTGCAGAAGGATACTTTTATTGGGATATTGAGGGATAATACATAAAATGGATAGGTTTTGTAATCGCATTTTAAACAAAATGAAGAAATTCTAGGTTTATCATCCAATTATGAAACCTATCGTCCATATTTCCACTATTCAAAAATTACATCAGTTAGCGGGTCTAGATGCACCTAATCATCCCTTATATGCCATTGGTCGCATTGAAGATTTAATTGGATTAGAAGGAAATTTTCAGTTTCCATTGACCTATAATTTCTATTCCATTGGTTTAAAAAAGAACTTAAATGGATATGTAAAATATGGTCGTACGCAGTATGACTTTCAGGAAGGTGCATTAGGATTTTCTGCACCGATGCAAATTATGGAATTTAGTAAGGATATTACTCAAAATGCTTCGGGATGGTTATTTTACTTTCATAAAGACCTATTTGCAGGGACTACTTTAGATGCTAAACTGAGTGATTATAGTTTCTTCAATTATCAGGTAAATGAAGGGTTACATTTATCTAAGTCAGAGGAGCAAATTATTCATTTGATTTTTGAAAATATAGAGCGAGAATATAATGCACCAATTGATAAACACAGTAAGCAAGTTGTGTTATCTAATGTTGAGTTGTTACTCACCTATGCCCAACGATTTTACACCCGTCAGTTTATATTACGCAATGATGTAAAACCCGATATATTGCAACATTTTGAGCGAGAATTAAAGCGATATTATCGAAATAATCAATATCCATCCAATTACGCTGAATTTCCAACAGTAGCATACTTCGCTAATCTTTTACACTTATCACCGAGTTATTTAAGTGATTTATTAAAATCTAATACAGGAAAAACGACATTGGAACACATTCATTTACAAATCATAGAAGTTGCTAAAGAACGGTTATTAGCGACCAATACCTCCATTTCAGAAGTAGCTTACAGCTTGGGGTTCGATTATCCTCAATACTTTAGTCGCTTGTTTAAAAATAAAACAGGGATGACACCTAAGCAGTATAAATTGACAGCAGCATAGCTTATCCGTAAATTGTATAAAACCTTCCGAATATCGTATAAAAATATAGGCATCAAGTAGGGCTAACTTTGCTTTAAGTAATTTAAAACGATAAAGCATGAAAAAACGCATCTACTTAATGCTGTCTATTTTGTTTTCATTATTGCTTTGTAATTCTACACAAGGACAATCTAATGAAACTACAGCATCTACTAATTCTACCAATGGAATTATTTCCATCACTACAAATCCGACCTATTTTGTGCTGGGGGGGTATCACATTACGCCATGGTATCATTTTCCGAAAAAATGGTCAATAGGCTCAACCCTACAAGGTGGGTTTGACCTGCCAATCTTTGCCAGAGATCAATTTTTTGAATCAAGTACTGATGACTTTACGATTGATTGGCGATATGCTGTTAGTGTAGATTTGAAATATAGATTTACGGATGCTGCCTTTGACAAAGGCTTTTACACAACGATAAGTTTAGGGTATGAAGGCTGGACAATTGAAGCAGATGGTGAAAATACTTTTGATAATTGGTTTACAAGCATCAATGTTGGCTACAATTGGTTTCCATTCGCCAGAGAGCGATTTCATCTTGGAGCACACTACAGTCTAATCTTTCTTTTAAATAATACTAATGAAAGACAAATTGGGGATAACACTTACCGATTGAGAAGTATTGTTCCGCCGTCTTATGCACCTTCTATCTTCTTGGGATGGCGATTTTAAAAAATAAAATAGAAAAGTTAGATGATTTTGTAAGAAGCTATTCTGACT